>CAZGYW010000105.1:0-7572 GCA_964530495.1 uncultured Anaerolineae bacterium | reverse complement strand
GTTTCCATATACCGTTCGCGTTCCCACTCGCTGACGTGCATCCGGTATTCATCCCACTCCAGGGACTTGGCGCGATGGTACGCCTCGTAGATGTGCTTGCCCAGGGCGCCCTTGATCAGTTCATCCTGCGCCAGTTCGTCCAGCGCTTCCTTGAGGCTGCCGGGCAGCGTGCCAACACCGTGCGCTTCACGTTCCGCTTCCGACCACTCGTAGACGTCATCCGTTACGGGGGTCGGTGGGGTGAGGCCCTGTTCAATGCCTTCCAGCCCGGCGGCGAGCATCACGGCGAAGGCCAGGTACGGGTTGGCGGCGGGGTCGGGGAAGCGCAGCTCCACGCGGGTCGCATTCTCCCGTCCGGGGCTGAAGCGTGGGATGCGGATCAGGGCGGAGCGGTTGCGCTGCGCCCAGCAGACGTACACCGGCGCCTCATAGCCAGGCGTCAGGCGCTTGTAGCTGTTGACCGTTGGCGCGACGACGCCGGCCATAGCGCGGGCGTGCAGGAGCTGCCCGGCGACGTACGACTGCGCCACACTGGAGAGCCGGAAGACCTGGCTGTTGGCATCGTAGAAGATGTTCTCCCCGGTGTTGATGTCTACCAGGCTCTGGTGGCAGTGCATGCCACTACCGTTGACCCCGAAGATTGGCTTGGGCATAAAGGTCGCGAACAGGCCGTGCTTGGCCGCGATGCCCTTGACGGTGTACTTGAAGGTTACCGCGTTGTCGGCGGTGTGCAGGGCCTCGGAGTACTTGAAGTCGATCTCATGCTGGCCGATGGCAACTTCGTGATGCTCCATCTCAACATCAATCTTGAGGGCCTGCAATGCAATATCAATGTCGGCGCGTACGCGCTGGGCTTCGTCATTCGGCGAAAAATCGAAATACCCGGCAACATCATTGGGAACGGCATGGTGCAGGTCGCCATTCTTGCGGAACAGGAAGAATTCCAGCTCGGGGCCGACGTTAAGCCGGTAGCCCATCGCCTCGGCCTTCGCCACCATCCGCTTGAGCGCGTACCGCGGATCGCCTTCAAAAGGAGTGCCGTCCGGATTGTGGACGTCGCAGATGATCCGCGCGCGCAGTGGAACGTCACCACCGGTCCAGGGCAGAATGCGGTAGCTGCGCACGTCAGGCTGCAAGAACATGTCGGATTCCTGGATACGGGCAAAACCCTGAATGGATGACCCATCGAACCACGTACCGCGCGTCAGAGATTCCTCGAGGTACTGGGCGGGGATGGTCACACTCTTGGTGGTGCCGATCACATCCGTGAACTGCAGATCGATGAACTTCACGCCTTTTTCCTGCACATCCTGCAGCACTGCTCTTGCTTTGTCGTCCACGGTGGTATCTCCTTAAACCCTTCGGCTGGATCTCTGGCACCAGCGTGCCAGACGCAATCCAGCTTTCCTATGTTAACACTATCCGAAGTGGGCATCATACCGTAGGTGTATCCTGTCTCAGGCATTTTGTGGCATTAGCACAAAACAGGATGCCCGGCACGACAATACCGGGCATCAGACAGGGTACCGGGGCGTTACGCTACCCGGCGGAGGCGGCTACGAAGGCCGCCAGCGCGTCGGCGCTGTTGAGGGTGACTCGCTCGGCGCTGCGGTCGATGCGCTTGACCAGGCCACTCAGGACGTCACCGGAGCCGATTTCGATGAAGCGCGTAATACCGGCTTCCAGCATGTGCTGGATGGTTTCGGTCCAGCGCACGGAAGCGGTGAGCTGCGCTTCAAGCTCGGCCCGAATCGCGTCCGGCGATTCCAGCGGTCGGGCCGTGACATTGGCGATGACCGGGATGGCTGGCGGGAGCAGAGTCGCGGCGGCGACAGCCTGCGCGAACTGCGCGCTGGCCGGGGCCATCAGGGGCGAATGGGAAGCGATGCTCACGGCCAGTTTGACCACCTTTTTGGCGCCCGCGGCGGTGGCTAACTCCATGCCGCGCTCCAGCGCCTCTACCGCGCCAGAGATCACGATCTGGCCGGGGCAGTTGTCATTGGCCAGCACCAGCGGGGCGCCCGTCTCCGCTGCCGCCTGCGCGCAAACGGCTTCAATCGCCTCCGGATCAAGCCCCAGCACGGCGGCCATCGCCCCCGGCTGATCCGCGCCGGCCTGGCGCATCAGGCGGCCGCGTTCCCGCACCAGGCGCAGGCCATCCGCGAACGGCAGGGCGCCGGCCGCGGTCAGGGCCGTCAGCTCGCCCAGGCTGTGCCCGGCCAGCAGCGCCGGGCGCACCGCGCCGAGCGCGCTCTCCAGTGCCCGCAGCGTGGCGATGCTGGTGATGTACAGGGCCGGCTGGGTGTTGTAGGTGTCGTTGAGCTGATCTTCGGGGCCTTCCCAGCACAGGGTGGAGAAGGCCAGGCCGAGCAGGTCATCCGCTTCAGCGAAAATTGCGCGGGCGGCCGGATAGTGTGCGGCGAGGCTGGCGCCCATCCCCACGGCCTGCGAACCCTGACCGGGGAAGAGCAATGCGGTGTGTGCCCAATCTGCCATGTCCTGCCCTCCTTGCGGGTGTACGTGGTGAACGAACGGAGGCTATAACACCTGACACCGCTCAACGCTGCGCTGCAGCCACAACATAAAAAGCCGCGCTGGAAACATGCAGCGCGGCAGGTGAGCGAAGCTAAGGCCTGCTCGATGGAGCAAAGAGCAGGGCAGTCTGGCTACTCTTCGTCGATTGCGATGACTTCAACGCCCTTGTACGTCCCGCAGGTCGGGCATACATGGTGCGCGGGCTTGTAGTTACCGCACTTGGGGCAGCGAACCAGATGACGCAGGCTCAGCGCGTCGTGGGCGCGGCGCCGATCGCGGCGGCTGCTGGATACTTTTCTCTTAGGTAGCGGGCCCATTGTTTACTCCGAATGATCCTGATGAGGTTCGCCGGCACCAGAGCCGGAACCGGATTCTCGAAAATAGCGCCCGGCAGGATGCGACGCCGGGCGGGCAGTGAAGGGAATTATAGGCGCACGGTGGGCGAGTGTCAAGGTGTTTTGCGCGCGTCCGGGGCAGAGCGGCAGGCCCGGCGTGGGGCAGGCGTAGGGCAGGGGGCTGTTTGGCGGCGCGGCGGGAAGCGCCGGGCGGTGTTACACTGAAGACAGTGGAACCTGTGGATTGCCAGCCGGACGGATTGTTATGCCTGACCCAACGCCAGAGCAAGAAGACTACAACGAGCGCACCCAGCCAGGGCTGCCGCCGGATGTGCTGCCGCCTGACCGGCCGGGCAGCACGGACGAAACGATGACGATGTCCACCCTGCCGCCGGTGGCGCAGCCGTCACCCGCTGACCCCGGCGACACGCAGGCCGGGAACGCCGCGCACGTCCCCCCGCCGACGATGCCGGATCTGCCGGCCTCCCCCGGGCTGGATCGCACCGTGATCGCGGCCGGGCAGGGGAACGCCACCCGCCAGCCAACACCGCCCTCCAGCCGGGCTGTCGATCCCCGGCTGGCGTCGCCCGGTCACACACCACCGGGGGGCAGGCCGGGACAGCGGCCTCCCCGGCCGAAACGGCCGCCGCAGCGCCGGCGCTGGTTCTCCAGGGGCTGCCTGATCACGATTGGCGCGGCGCTGGCGGCCTTCGTCGGGCTGGTGCTCGTGGTAGGGGTGATTGTGGTTGGCGCGCTCAGCGCCCGGCTGCAGGAGCGGCTCGACAGGTTAGGCGATCTCAGCCAGCGCCAGACCTTCCAGACCACGGTGCTCTACGACCGGCATGGCGAGGAGTTGTACCAGATCTTTGACGAGGGCCGCCGTACCAACATCCGGCTGGAAGAACTGCCGGATTACGTGCGCTGGGCGACCATCGCCATCGAAGATGACACGTTCTATTCCAACCCCGGCATTGACCTGCCGAGCATCCTGCGCTCGCTGGCGATCAATGCGCGTGAAGGCGAGATCGTCACCGGGGCCAGTACGATTACGCAGCAGGTAGTGCGCAACATCGCGTTCGACTACGAATACCGCGTGGCGACCAGCTGGCAGCGCAAGATCGAGGAAGCGCTGCTGGCCATCATCCTCACCGGCCAGATGAGCAAGGACGACATCCTTGAGCTGTACCTGAATGAGGTTTACTACGGCAACCTGGCTTACGGCATTGAAGCGGCCAGCCAGACGATTCTGGGCAAGTCCGCTTCCGAGCTGACGCTGGGGGAGGCGGCATTGCTGGCCGGGCTGCCCCAGGCCCCGGCGGAACTGGACCCGCTGGACCCGGATCCGGTCGTCCAGCAGGCGGTGCTGGACCGGCGGCGGCTGGTGATCGACCTGATGCAGCAGAAGGGCATGATCACCGAGGAGGAAGCGTATGCGGCCTATGGCGAGCCGCTCTCCTACGCCAGTCCGGATGTGCCGCTGGTCGCCCCGCATTTCACCGTGGCGGCGCGCGGCGAGCTGGAGGCCCTGCTGGCGACACTCGGCTACCCGCCGGAGCTGATCGCCAGCGGCGGGCTGAAGGTCTACACCACGCTCGACCTGCGCTTCCAGGAGCTTGCGGAGCGCACCGCGCGCACGCAGGTGGCCGGCCTGCGGGATGCCCACCACATGACAAACGCGGCGGTTGTGGTGCTGCATCCGGTGACCGGCGAAGTCGTGGCGATGGTCGGCAGCGTCGATTACTGGGATGACAGCATCGACGGGCGGGTGAACGTCGCCCTGGCCCCGCGCCAGCCGGGCAGCACGATGAAGCCGTTCACCTACGCTTCCGCAATGGAGCTGGGCTGGTCGGCGGCCAACATCATCTGGGACACCGAAGTGCACCTGGAGTCCGCCGGGCAGCCGGCCTACATTCCGGTCAATTACGATGGCGCGTTCCACGGCCCGGTGCGCGTCCGGGATGCGCTGGCCAGCAGTTACAACATCCCCGCCGTGCAAACCCTGCGCCAGGTGGGCGTTCCCTACCTGCTCAACTTCATGCAGCGCGTTGGTGTGGCGAGCCTGGGCAACGATCCGGGTTACTACGGGCTGTCGCTGACGCTCGGCGGCGGCGAAGTGACCCTGCTGGAGCTGACCCGCGCTTACGGCGTGTTCGCCAGCGGCGGGCTGTTCGTGCCCTCCACCATGATCCGGTGTGTCCTGGATGGCGAGAGCAACATCCTGTACCAGTATGAAAACGGCTGTCCCACGGGGCAGAACAGCGGCGTGACCGTCAATGTGATGGCGTATGGACTGCCAGTGCTCGATCCGCGGGTTGCCTTTGTGATCAGCGATATCCTGGCGGACAACACCGCCCGTACCCCGGGGATGGGCGCCCGCAGTCCGCTATACACCAGCGGGGTTGTGACCAGCGTCAAGACCGGCACTACGAACAATACCCGTGACAACTGGACCGTGGGCTACACCCATAACATGGTGGTTGGCGTCTGGGCCGGCAACAGCGATAACAGCGCGATGATCAATACCAGCGGCCTGACCGGCGCGGCGCCGATCTGGAACGCGGTGATCACCGCGATCTACTCCGATCCGGACCTGCTGGCGGTTCTGGCGCTGGATGGCCAGTTGCTGCCGGATGCCCTGACCGCGCCGGTGGGTATGAGCCGCCAGCCAGTCTGTGACCTGCGCACGCTGCAGGACCCGGCCACGCAATGCCAGCAAACCCGGACGGAGTGGTTCCTGGATAGCCCGGCGCTGGTGCCGGATGGGCAGGGCAACCTGGTGCCGGGCACGCCCGCTCTGGCCCCGCCGCTGGTGACCCCTGACCCGAACGCCAACGGCCCGCAACTCAACGAAGTGGAGCGCGGGCTGTATCAGGCGGTGGTCAAGCCGCTGCCGGCGGACGTGGCGCAGAGCATCCAGGCGCTGATCAACACCCCCGGCATGCCAGCCGCACCCGCGCCACGCTACTGCCTGGTGCCCAACGAGGTGGATGTCGCGCTGGTGCCGGAGGCGCAGGCGCTGCTGTTCATTGGCCCACCACCGGATGCAAAGGACGCAATTTATGCCGCACAGTGGGCTTCGACGCACGCCACCCCGATTCTGCCGGCGATCCCGTGCACGGGTGAAATGCTCGTGGTCGGGACGGGCGGCCCGGTGCGGGTGGAGGCGTACATCAGCTCCCCGGCACCGGGGCAGGTGGTGAACGCCGTGATCCCGATCCTGGGTACGGCGAACTTTACCCAGCAACAGGCGGAATACTACAAGCTGGAACTGCGCGGCCCGGCCTTTCCGGACTGGGTGACGCTTGGCGAACCGCATCGTAACGCCGTGGTCAACGGCCAACTGGAGACTCTGGCCGCGGCCGGGCTGCAGCCGGGAGTGTACTACCTGCGGCTGGTCATCGTGGGACTGGACGGTAACTACCTGCAGGAGCCGTACCAGGTGGCGTTCAGCGTGCCGTAACCCGGCTGAGGTCTGGCAGAATAAAGCCCCGCGCGGAGGATATTCCGGCGGGGCTTTTTGTTTCGCTCTGGATGGCTGCGCGGCTACAGGAACGGCAGGATGGAGGGCAGCAGCATACCGATGTTGGCCGGGCACTGCAGGTTGAACAGATCCGGCATCAGCGGGATGTCGCACCACAGGTTCAGGTAGTCGACGACGAAGCCGATGATCCCGACCGCGGCCACACACAGCACCACCAGGCAACCGCAGCCAATCGCGATCATGCGGCCGGTATTGCTGCTTTTGGGCTGCTGTTCGTAGTCGTAGTATTCGTAGCCAGCGCTCTGATCAGCGTACGGTTGCGCCGGCGGCTGGTACTGCGGCTGCTGGGGCGGGATGGCATAGCCTTCGTAGGAGGGCTGCTGGGTGGCTGGCTGCGGATAGACCGGTTGCGGGCTGACCGGGGCCGGCTGCGGCTGGTATTCCTGCCGGGGGGCTGGCGGCGGGGGCACCTTCTCCTGCGGTTGTGGGCTGCTCAGCGGGGCCTGGATCACGCCTCCCTCGTACACAAGGGTGACTGTTTCGCCCAGCCCGACGGTATCGCCGTTCATCAGCGGGCGGATCGTCGCCAGGCGCTGGCCGTTGACAAACGTGCCATTGGTTGAACCCAGGTCTTCCATGCTGTAGCCAGCCGGGGTGCGCGTCAGCCGGCAGTGATGGCGGCTGACCTCCGGATCGTTGATCACGATGTCGTTCGTGATGTCCCGACCCAGCGCCACAACGTCCTTGTTCAGCTCGTAGGTCTGGTTAGGCTGCGGCCCACGCCGCACGACGAGCCGACTGCCGCCATTTCCTTGCATGTGGTGCCTCCTCGAATGAGCAGGGAGGGAGGATTCTCGCCCTGATCAGACCCTCTTGACGAAGGGAAGTATAGGGTCAATGCGGGAGGCTGTCAAACGGTTTGTGGCCGCGCCTGCAGCCCGGATGGGCAGGCCGAGTCGGGAACTTTCCAGGGTCGGGCCGCGTCTGGTACACAGATGCTCGACGTGATGTGACTGCGAGGTGCCTCGATGAAACGCGCGCTGATCCTGCTGGTAACCGTTATGCTGCTGTTAGGAGTGACACTGCCTGCCCTGGCCGATGGCATCATCATCCCGCCCCGGCCGCCTTTCCCGCCTTCTGGCCCGTTTACAGATCCCGCCTGGCTTACAATCCGCTATCACCGGGTCACTGTGACCATCGACAACCAGGTGGCCACCACCC
>CAZGYW010000104.1:0-7655 GCA_964530495.1 uncultured Anaerolineae bacterium | reverse complement strand
TGACCCTGTCGCCAACCAGCGCGGCCGTCCTGAATGATGCTCCGGACGACCAGCGCGGCATCGCGGCGGCCATCGACGATATGCTGCGCCTGATGGGCATGACCTTCGCGGCCGCCTCCCTGACCACAGTCGCCCTGCGCCGTATCTCCACGCTGGCGACAGATGCTATTGGCACGACGATTGCCATGACCCAGGAAGCCGTCAACATCTACGTGACGCTCACCGCCCAGGTGATCCGTGAGCTGGCGCTGCTGGGCGCGCTGCTGTGCCTGCTGGCGTTGATCCCGGCCCTGCGCCTGCGCGGCGGGCAGTCCCACCGGGCGGCAGCAGGCCACTACCCGCCAATTCCAGAATCGTAGTGAGGGTTGCCGTCTCCGCGCTCCAGCGGCTATGATTGGCAGCGCCATGGCATAGAGGGAGATTCCAAACATGCCCAACCTGGAACCCGGATTGGTCGGGGAGACAAGCTGGCTCGTAACCGAAGAGATGACGGCAGCCCGGCTCGGCAGCGGGCTGGTGCGCGTCTTCTCCACACCGATGCTGGTCGCCCTGATGGAGAACGCGGCGGTCGCCGCGCTGGAAGGCCACCTGGACGCAGATAGCACCACCGTCGGCATCCGCATTGATGCGCGGCATAGCGCCGCCACACCCGTTGGCGGGACCATCCACGCCCGCGCCCGGCTGGTGGCGGTCGAGGATCGCAAGCTCACGTTTGAAATTGAGGCGTGGGACGCGCACGAGCCGGTTGGCAGCGCGCTCCACGAACGGTTCATCGTCAACAGGGCGCGGTTTGAGGCCCGCGTTCAGGCCAAAGCAAGCCAGGCCGGCACCTGAACCCCGCCACCAGAGGAGAGTTGCACGGTGCTGTACATCGCTTATACCCGCGAAGATGCCCTGTTCACTGTCCGCATTGTCGAGGACCTGACGTCGCTGGGGGTTGACGTCTGGATCGACGTCAATGAGATCGCGCCGGGCGCGGACTGGGACTCCGCCCAGCGCGCTGCGATTGAGGCCAGCGAGGGCCTGATCGTCGTCCTCTCCCCGGAGGCGATGAAGCGTGACCACATGCGCCGCGAGATCCAGCAGGCGTTTGACCGTGGCAAGGCGATCTACCTGGCGGTTGCCCAGCGCTCACCCTGGCGGGACTGGCTGAATGGCCTTCCGGTGGCGGACTTCACGGAGAGCTACGAGGACGGGCTGGATGCCCTGCTGCTCAACATCGCCGGAGACGAGCGCTCACCGGCTGCGCCTGCGGATGAGGCGGAAGAATGGCTGCGCCGGGCGACCAGCGCCGATCAGACCCGGCAGCCCGGCGCCTCAGAGCCGCGACGTTCGCTCCTCAAGCGGCTGCTGAAGCGCTGATAGTTGGGATACTTTTAACACCCAAATGGGATGCTGATGTTGGGAACCTTGCCGATATCGAACAGGTCATAGCGGACATAGATATACCCGCTGACCGTCTGATCCCCCTCCAGCAGCGTAACACGGGAGACCTCAATGTTGGCATAATAGCGGGTCGCCAGATCATAGCGGGGAGCGATCCACAGCTCACCGCTGACGTTCACCACGCTGTCCTCCCCCCGCTGAATCGCCGGCACATCAATCGCGTCAGCCCGAACGTCGTAGCGATACGACTGCTCACCGTTGAGAACGGCCTGAACCCCGCCGTAAGGCGCTTCGGCCACCCCACCCACCAGGCCCCCGGCCGTCAGCAGCGCCAGGGACCGGGCTGCATCGTCGGCGTTGAGCAGGCAGCGCCCATCCTCATTGACCAGGTAGTAGTCATCCGCAATGCGCACGGCTTCCAGGTCGCGCAGCGTGCTGGCGAACGCCTCACCGCTGGCTTCCAGCAGGACCCGACGGGCCGGCGCAATGCCATCCCACCACACTTCGGCCCGGATCATGCCCGCGACCGGCTCCAGGTTGGAATCGCGCACGCCCTCAAAACGCACCTCCAGGACATAGCGGTAGCCATCCAGCGCGTCGAGACCGGCATCCACCACCGGGTAGGCAGCCGTCTCGTAACCGGCCGGCGGCGCGTTCTCGGTGAGCTTGATGGCCGTCGCCAGGGAGTTGATGTCGTACGGGGGCGGGGGCGGCGTCTGGCCCAGCCCGCTGCAGGCGGCCAGCGCACAGGCCAGCAGTCCGAGGGTGACGACTCGTAACCGTCTCAGTGACACAGGCCTATCCTTCCAGCGGGATGACGCCGGCCAGTATCCACGGCCGCGCCAGATCGGCATCGCCGACCATGTAGTAGAGCTGGCGCACCTCAAACGTCATCGGGTCAAAAGCCGGGCGCGGCTGCGCATCCAACGCCGCCTGCGACTCGACTACGCTGACGGTGAGATGCGGGATGATCTCGGTGAATTCTCCGCCATACAACGGGTACTCGGGGAAATGGGCCAGCAGGTGCGCGTACAACTCCAGGATCGGCCCCGGATCGCGGGGCGCCAGGTACAGCACCCGCCCCGGAAAGGTGCCGTAATGATCCAGCGTGATCATAAACGGGGCGAAATTCCGGCATGCCGCCTGCAGGCGCTCGTTGGTCTGCCGCACAACCGCCGCGTCGGGACCACTGGCCAGCGTCCCTGGCGAGACAAAAGGGTACATCACCGTGATGTGCGGCGGGACGCCATGGACGCCGTTCTCCGGCGCGCTGCCCCGCAACCGTCGCACAAAGTCAGCCACAGGCGGCGGCGCGCAGATGATCACGGCAGAGACCAGGGCTTGATCGTCCATAGGCACAGGCACACCCCCGAGGCCAGGCAGGTGCTAGAATACCTCAACGGGCGGCAGGTGCAGCGGTTCCACCACCCGCAGCGGATCTGGCACGAAAACCAGTACGAAGATCACCAGCGAGAGGACAGCCACCCACCGCCGCCGCCCATCCAATCGGGTGATGGTGTCCAGCGGGGTGGCGTAATAGCGGCCGAACATCACCAGCAGCAGCATCCACAGGAACCATGCGTCCGAGACCAGCAGCGCCAGGCCGGCCGTCACAAGCACCGCGGGGAAATACGCCCAGCGCGCACGATCACCAAAGAGCGTGAACAGGATATGCCCGCCATCCAGCTGCCCCACCGGAATCAGGTTAAGCCCGGTCACGAACAACCCCGTCCAGCCGGCCTGCGCCAGCTGGTTCATGAATACATCGCTTCCACCGGAGGGAAGGATGCGCCCGAACGTCACCAGCTTGGCCAGCCCGTACAGCAGTGAATTTCCTTCCAGCAGGTAAGCGGCATCCGCGGGCAAAGCCTTCACCTCAGCGGTTGCCAGCCCGATGAACAGAATCGGCAGGGCGAACACCAGACCAATCAGCGGCCCGGATGCGCCCACATCGAGCAACACCTTGCGATTGCGCAGGGGGGCGCGCAACTGGATGAACGCGCCGAGAGTCCCGAAGAAGCCAAACGGCAGTGGGATGAAATACGGGAGCGTGACGGGGACACCGTGCCGCCGCGCCGCGAAGAAGTGACCCAGCTCGTGCGCGCCAAGGATCAGCACGATCCCGAGCATATACGGCCACCCGCGCCACAGCTCCGTGAGCTGGCGGGCGGGCTGGGTGAGGAGCGCCTCGCCGAGGGCGATACCCGCCCCGGTGTACAGCAGGCTGGCAATGGTGAGCGCGAACAGCACGGCGTTAGGCCACCAGGGGCGCGGCGCAGGCGCAAAACGCCCCGTCACCACCTGGACAATCTGCACCCCGCGAACCTCACGAAAGAGCGGCAGCGCATCCAGCGCAGCCAGTGACGCGTCCAGTTGCGCGTAAGCCTGCTCAGACTCGATCTGCAGCCGTCCGGTGAACTGGGCGATCAGGCCATCCCCGGCGGGTTCCGTCTGAGTTTCGATCTCAAAGACCTCGGCCACCGCAGCCGTGATACGCTCAAGCCGCGCAGCGTGGCTGTCGCTTTCCTGAATGGCCAGCCGGTCGGGTTCAAGGGTGGACATCTCTTCGAGCATGCGTGCGACCTTACCAGCCCCTGTGCTCTCGCGCGTTGGCATTCACTATACCGCCTGCGGCGCGTTTTGTCGCGCGCCGGTCAGTCGCGCACGACGACATGATGCTCCCGGCAGCGAGCTTCGTAGTTTTCCGCAGCGCCCACCATGATCACCGGGTCGTCGTAGCGCGCCGGCTGGCCGTTCACCAGCCGCTGGGTCCGGCTGGCCGCCTCGCCACAGACCACGCAGATCGCCTGCAGCTTAATCACTTCCTCGGCCTTTGCCATCAGGAGGGGCATCACGCCAAAGGGTTCGCCGCGGAAGTCCATGTCCAGCCCGGCCAGGATGACGCGAACGCCTCGCTGCGCCAGCTCATCCACGATCTCCGGCAGGCCAGCGTCAAAGAACTGGGCCTCGTCAATCCCCACCACGGTGGTATCCGGCTGAATATTCTCCAGTATCGCCGCGGCGGACTTGACCGGCAAAGCCGCAAGGCCCTGGCCATCATGGGAGACAACTTTCTCCTCAGCGTAGCGGTTATCCAGCACAGGCTTGAACACCTGGACCTTCTGGCGCGCAATCCGTGCCCGGCGCAGGCGCCGGATCAGCTCTTCCGTCTTGCCGCTGAACATGCTGCCACACACGACTTCCACCCGCCCACTGTGATGAATCATGGCTTCCTCCCCTGCCGCCACACAAAAACAGGGCAGCCATAGAAGTGGTCTGCCCTGTGTTCTTTAACCGCAATGACGAGTTACTCGGTAACTTCCCCTTCGGGGAACTGGTAACCGCGCTCGCGCAGCCGCTTCTTGAGGTCAGCCAGGGCCTTGCGGCCGAAGCCAGAGATCTCGAGCAGCGCGTCATCACCACCGGAGTTCATCTTGTCCAGCACATCGCCCACGATGTTGAGCCCTGCCACGTTGAGCACATTGACGTAACGGGTGCCAAGGCCAAGCTCGTCCAGAGGGAGATCGGGTGAAACACGGGCCGTCTCGCGCTCAACGGCTTCCTGAATGATGTTGTCGCGAACCTGGAGGCGCTTGAAGAAGCGGTCGACCTGACCTTCGGTGTCAACAATACGCCGCTCGCCGGTGAAGAACGGGTGGCAAGCCGAGCACACGTCCACCTTGATTTCCTGCACTGTCGCCCCGGTGGTCCAGGAATTGCCACAGGCGCAGGTTACCGTGGCGTTGTCAAACCACTTCGGATGAATTTTTGCCTTCATAGTGCCAGTATCCTTCCGCGCCACGGACCGCTGAGGGTTGGCGTAGCGCCAGTGATCGTAACGAGGTTGCAGGCGCGGGCTTTACGCCTCGACCTGTGGGACTTCCGGGTACACGCTGATGCGCTTGCGCCCGCCGCGGATGATTTCGAATACCACGTATCCCGGCTCGGTCGCGAAAATGGTGTAGTCCTTGCCCAGACCAACGTTCAGGCCCGGGTGGAACTTCGTCCCACGCTGGCGAACGATGATGTTACCGGGAATGACGTACTCACCGCCGAATTTCTTGATACCAAGGCGCTTGGATTCGCTATCGCGCCCGTTGCGGGTCGACCCGCCACCTTTCTTATGAGCCATGTCTAGCCTCCTGAGCCTCTAGGCCGTAACGATCTCGTCGATGCGCAGACGGGTGTAATACTGACGATGGCCCTTACGGCGACGGTAACGCTCTTTGGGATGGTACTTCCACACGAGAATCTTGCGGGCGCGATACTGGTCGACAACAGTCGCCTTAACCCTGGCGCCAGCCACCAGCGGCTTCCCGACCGTGGCCGAGTCGCCATCAGCAACCAGCAACACCTCATCCAACTCTATCGATTCACCAACTTCAATCGGGAGTCGCTCAACATCAACTTCCGCGCCGGGTTCGACGCGATACTGGCGTCCGCCAGTCCGAACTACTGCGTACATAGGTGCTCCAATCTTCGCTTCGCCGCCGAGAGCGTCGCCTTGCAGGCACGCGCACGGGGAAAATTGGGAATAAACGTCAACTCGCCCCGGCAAGGCCAGGGCGAGAGGATTATAGCGGAAGCAAACGTCCCACGTCAATGCTCAGTTCGGCGCGCAGCCCTAACGCGGCCAGCGCCGGACAAACTCCGCCAGCAGGCGCACCCCATAGCCCGTTGCGCCGGTCGGCGCGTAGGGTACATCCTTGAACTCAGCGGCCATCCCGGCCATATCCACATGCGCCCAGGGATAGCTGGTGAACCGCTTGAGGAACATGGCGGAAGATCCGACCCCTCCCCCACTGCCACCCGTATGCTTGCAGTCGGCTACTTCCGACTCAAGCTGCTTCTCGTACTCCGGGAACAACGGAAGCGGCCAGACCTTCTCGCTGGTCGCCGCGCCGGCAGCCAGCAGCGTATCACGCAGCGTGTCATCAGTGCTGAACAGCCCGGCCGCGACACCCTTGCCCAGCGCCACCACACACGCGCCGGTCAGGGTGGCGATATCCACCACCGCCGCCGGCTTGAAACGATCGGCGAACACCAGCGCATCCGCCAGCAGCATGCGGCCTTCGGCATCCGTGTTGACCACCTCAATCGTCGTGCCATTGGAAGCGGTCACCACTTCCGAGGCACGATACGCATGCCCATTGATCATGTTGTCCGCCGCCGGGATCAGGCCGACCACGTGCAGGGGCAGGTTCATGCCCGCCACCGCCCGCAGTGCGCCGATAACCGCTGCGCCACCGGCCATATCGGTCTTCATCGTCGCCATGCTATCGGTGGGCTTGAGGTTGTACCCACCGGTATCGAACGTCACCCCTTTCCCGACCAGCACGATGGAAGGCAGTTCACCGGCGCGGGCCGCGTTGTGCTCCATGATGATGAAGCGCGGCGGCGTATCCGACCCCTGCGCCACCGCCAGCAGCGCGCCCATGCCCAGAGCCTGCATCTGGCCGCGCTCCAGAACCTGGACGCGCAGCCCGGTCTCGGTGCCAACGGCCATCGCCGTGTCT
Organism: uncultured Anaerolineae bacterium; assembly: GCA_964530495.1. Lineage (GTDB taxonomy): Bacteria > Chloroflexota > Anaerolineae > Aggregatilineales > Ch27 > CAZGYW01. The sequence goes on along the minus strand of CAZGYW010000104.1, from coordinate 753 downwards.
GCCATGTGCGCGGGCGTGCAGAAGTTGGGTGGCAGGTTCACGAGGTCACGGGCGATCACCACGCCGGCAGCCATGTGCTCCGCCCGGCCCACCGCCTCCTGGATGGCCGGCAGGTCCGCGTCGGTCGCAACGACCATCTCCAGAACTTCCGGGCCGGTTTTCTTCGCGTCGTCCTGCTTCCTGGTCGCCCGGTACTGATAGGCGGCCAGCAGGCTACCTTCCGCCACCGCATACGCCGCATCAGCATCCGACAGACCAGCCTCTCCGGCACCATGCAGCAGCGTGGCAACCTGTTTGAGCTTCAGCCCACGGGCAATGCCGATGGCGCTGGCCGCCGCCCGGCGCGCACCTTCGACAGAGAAGTCTCCCTGTTTGCCCAGCCCGACCAGGATGACCCGCGGCGCGGGTAGTTGCCCGCGCGTATAGAGCACCGCATTCTGGCCCGCCTCACCGCCAAAATCGCCGACCTCAATCAGGCCGGTGATCGCCCCATCCAGTGCCGCGTCAACCGCACCGGCACCTCCCTCAGGCGCCGCTGTGCCTTCGAACAGGCCGAGGATGATTGCGTCAGCCGCCACTTCCTGAATCGCGCCGGAAATCGCACGCACTTGCATGTCATTCGCTCCCTGCTGCCTTGATATTCGCTCGTCAGTGGACCGAGTGTCACGCAGATGCCCGTTTTTTTCAAGGTCAAAGATCGGGCAGAATCCCGTCTGGGACTTTTTGCCCCTTGCGCCCCCCCCTGAATCAGGT
>CAZGYW010000103.1:0-7680 GCA_964530495.1 uncultured Anaerolineae bacterium | reverse complement strand
GCCCTGCCCTGACCAACCAAGTAGTACCAATCAAGCAGTACCAAACTCACCTCAGCTCCCTTCTTGTCACTTCTCTCTCGTTAAGGCGCATCCAGATTCGAAAACAGGCCGCCGGTTATATGCCGGCGGCTTTTTCGTGTTTATTCAGCAGCCGTGATGGCCGGGTGCAGGAAGCGGCGCGGGGTGGTCTGGTTGACGCGGGCTGTGCCCCGCGTACAATAGAGGGCGTCTCAGGAGAATGCGACGCATGGCATATGAGAACCTCTTTGATGGCCGCTATCGTTATGACCACATCTATCCGCGTGGTCGTAGCGGGGAGGCGTTGCGTGCCTGCGATACCAAGGAAGATGATCGCCCGGTTGTGATCAAACGACCGGCCCCGCAGGATGCGCCTCCTATTCGTGCCGGCCAGGAAGTCAATATCCGGACTGAGCGCCGCGCGCTGCAGGCGCTCAAGGGCCATCCCGTGCTGACCGAACTGCTGGGTGAGGGTCTGTTTCGGGTTGGAGGCCAGACGCACCTCTACATCGTGCTGGAACGGGCCGACGGGGTGATGCTGGAGGATGAGGTGCTTGAGCTGGCCGCGCGCCAGGAGCGCCTGCCGGAACTCGAAACGCTGGCGATTGTCGATCCGCTGCTGGACTTGCTGGCGGCGGCCCACAGCCAGGATATCGTTTACAACGATGTTGATGCCAAGCACCTGTTCTGGGATCGGGAACGTTACCAGCTCAAGCTGATTGACTGGGGCAATGCCGTGTTTCTGGAAGGGGACACGGTGACCCCGCAGGGCATCAGCCGCCAGACCGACGTTTACCAGGCTGGCGAACTGTTGTATTTCATCGTTACCGGCGGCCAGCGTTTACCTGCCGGAAGTGAGGTGCTTGACTTCGGCGAGGACGCATCCCGCATTACAACGCGCCTGCAGCACATCATCCAGCGCGCGGTCTATCCGGCGCTGGAGCAGCGCTACCCGGACATTCCCACTTTGCGAGAGGAACTGGCCCAGTACCGCCGGCCAATCGAACGCGAACGCGCCGCCCGCCTGGATCGGGTTGAGCGCCGTTTACAGCGGGAATGCAGCCAGCGCGAGCTGGAGCGGCTGCAGGAGGAACTGGCAGCCGTGCTGGCGCAGGACCCCGGCTATCCCCCCGCGCGGGCCCTGGATCGACGGGTGGCCTACCTGCTCAATCGGCTGGCGGTGCTGGCCGATCTGGATGCGACGCGCATTTACCTGGAAAGCGGCAACTGGTCACGCGCTGATGCCTTGCTCCAGGATGTGCTGACCCGCGCGGAAGATCAGGAACTGGTGCGAGCCCGATTGCTGCACGATGCGGTGACGCTGGCTCAGGACGGCAGGCCGGGCGCGCCCACTCCCGGATTGGCGAGCGCCATTGCGGCAATCTATGCCGACCGCTACCAGGAGGCGGCTCGAATTCTGCTGACCACCAGCGAAAGCGACCCTGTGGCGCAGGATGTGCAATGGTTACTGGCCGGGTACGTTCAGGATCGCGTCCCGGAGGTGGTCGTGTTTCGGCCGCACCTGGTGCGCATACGGCGTACGTTGCGCCAGCTTGCCGACCGCGACGCGATTGCCGCGCTTGATGGCGTGGAGACCGCGCTGACCGGTATGACAGGCCAGTCGTTGGAGGAGGTCATTGCCGGTTACCAGTCGGTGGTGGAGCAATTGGGTGGCCTGGCAGATCGGCTGGAAGGCGAGGACGCAGGCACGGCACAGGACCTGACTGCGGAGGTCGTCAATTCAGCCCGGCAGGCCGCAGCAGCGGCGCAGGCACTCCTGATTCAGCTGCGCACGGTCGGCGCGCAGGCGACTGCGAACCCGGAAGCCGCGCGTGCCGCCCTGACCGAGGCGACTCAGCTTGATCCGGTCAGCCCCGCGTTCGAGCGGTTGGAGGTGATCCTTGGCAACCTGCATCGCAGTCTGGATCGGATTGCCGCGTACCGCCCGCAGGCGGATGGGGCTGACCTGGGACCCTGGCTGCAGGACTCTGCGGCCGGCCTGAAACCTTATGTGGCGCAGATCGGCGATCCACGAATCGGGATGTTCGTCGCCAACTTCGAGAATGCCGGTCAGTCCTGGATGGGCTTCCAGCAGGCGCTGGTCGCCGGTAACCGGGAAGCGGCCGTCAAGGGCATCCAGCGTGCCGCGGACGTGCTGCGCCGCCTTAACCCGGAGCTTTCGGCGTGGCTGACGAATGTACGGGATGTGGTACAGCGCGCTCGGTATGTGCAGCGTCATGCCCCGAACGCCGCTTTTGGCCGGGCGATCGCCGACGGCTGGATGGCCTGGGATCGGGGCAGCGGCATCGAGGCGGAGCGGCTGGGGCGGCTGGCCCTGGAAGAAGTGGCCAACGAGACCGAAGCGCGCGCGGCTGACCGCCTGATCCGCCTGGGGAAGGCGCTGCGGGCATGGAAAGAGGGCAACGGTGAGGGCGATCCGACGCTGACCGCCCGGATCGACCAGGAAGTCCTGGCGCTGCTGACCCCCGAAGAGGATGCGTACTGGCAGCAGTTCACCACGCAGATGCCGTCCCCACAGGCTTATCTTGAGTCGATGGAAAACGGGCTGATTGCCCATTTTGAGCAGACAAGCACGCCAGCGCAGCGCGTCCTGTACTTTCATTTTGTGCTGCGCGGTGTTCTGGAAATGTACGATGGTCATGTTGAGGACGCCGAATTCTGGCGCGATGCCGCTGCCAGGGCGCTTTCCAACAGCCAACAGCACATCGCCTATATGGCGCTCACCAACGTCATCCGCGACCGCCAGGCGATTCAAGCGCTGGTTGAGCAAGTGGACGCGATTGAGACCGCGCCAGAGCTGGTCAAGACGCGCAAACGCCTGGAGCGCTCGCCGCTACATCTGGTTCTGAAACCGCTGATTGAAGCGATGCGCGGGGTGGAGGAGGCGTTACCGGCCTGGCAGCAGGGCGATTTCCCCACGGTGGGCCGATCACTGGAGGCCGCGCTGGCGCGCCTTGAGGCCGGCGAGCACCTCGCCCATGTGAAGGTAGATCGCTTCGGTGCCTGGCTGACCCGGCTCAATCAGGTCGCGGCAGAGCAGTATGTCCTTCGCCAGCGGATTGGTGATGCGCTGGCCACCTCGGCCGAAACGCCGGAACCCCGCCTGGATGGCTGGCATGACCGCCTGGCGGAGGATACGGCGCTGTACCTGGGTGAAGAATACGCGCAGGAGTTCGTCCGATGGCGGGACGCCTGGACAGCCATGAAGACGATCTACCTCGATGAGGCGCGGCGGCGCTCCCGCAAGCTGCGGGATATGGATGAGGTGCTCAACCGCACGGCCCGGGTGGATCTCCATCCAGCCTATCCGCTGTACCGGCGCTGGCACGAAGCTGTGGAAGCGCAACCGGAGTATCCGGCGCCGCCCACAGACGAGCCGGTGCCGCAGTATGCAGAAGAAATCCATCCGACCTGGACGGAAGCCGGTGCGCGCAAGCGTCCGGCTGGCGTGGTGCGCAGGGGGCTGCTTGTCGCCGCGGCAGTGATCGTTGTGGTGGGCGCTATTGGCGCGCTGGTGGCTTTGGGTGGCGGGGGTGGCGAGAGCGGGCAGATCGCCGTCACGTGGGAAACCGCAACCCCGACCCTGAACGCCGAACAGCAAGCGGCGGCGACTGCCAGCGCAATCGAGACACTGGCGCTGGATGAGACGGCGACGGCCGCAGCCGTGGCATTGCTGCAACCGTCAGCCACAGAGACGACGGCTGTACCACCGACGGTGACTGCATCACCTGCCGCAACCACCATACCGACCGAAACCCCCTCCCTGGCGCCGGCTGAGGGCCTGCAGCCCACCGCTGTGATTGTGATTGTCACCGATACCCCCCAGCCGACTCCATCGCCCCTGCCGCCAACGCCAACATTGCCGCCAACGCCCAGTCCTCAGCCGTCGCCAGGGATTGTGGCCGCGACGGATCCGGTAAGCGGGCGGCAGGACATCCTGCTCTTCCTGGAACAGGCCGGGCAGGTATTCCCGTGGCCGACGACGTGGTTCCGCCCCGGTGACCTGGGGGGCAACTGGCTTGTGGGAGTCTCTTCAGCCGATTCCGTGGACAACTTGCTGCAGGTGGTGCTGCCGGCCGATTTACTGGCGCAGTACTTTGGGCCGGAGGCCGCGGTGCGCCTGCGCCGGATTGAGGCGACGCTTACCCTGCGCGACTATGATCGGGAGCTGATCGCCAGCGAAATGGTGTACTTTGGGCTGGGTCTGCAGGGTGCGGATGAGAGCCGGGTTGCGGTTCAGGCCCTGCTGGTCAGGCCGGATGCCATGAACGTTGGGGCGCGGGTGGGGAATGAATTCCGGGCACGGACAACCCTGCCGATCAACAATGGCAGCGTGGCGCTTGCACTGGAACGTTATGACGATGGCACTGTTGGCCTGTTCCTCAATGGCCAGAGCCTGGGGGCGCCACGCTTCCTGACTGCACCCAACGCCCCCACGATTCCTTTCCTGTTTGTGCAGGAGGGCGGGGTGGTCATCACGGTGACAGATTTTGTCGCCCAGTTTGATTGAACGGGTTTGTGTGAACAGTGACTGTCTGGCAGCAGATGCCCGTGAATGGTATTCGCCCGTTACTTCGGACCAGGCATAGGATGCTTTCGTGCACTCAACGACATTAGACACACTGTACAGGGTTGAGAATTTCAACGACAGTTTCGCGCCGGGGCACTATGCCCGGGTGATGGATGCCGTTGAGCGCAGGACCGGCCAGACGATTGCTCTGAAAGTGTTGCGTCCGGAGCACATGCAGTTTCAGGACGGCCCTACCTGGGAATACCGCGCCTTTGCCAACGAAGTCAACCTGTTGATGAAGATGTCCAGCAGCGAACATGTGATTCGCCTGTTGGACTGCGGGTACGTGGATTCGCTCGAGGAGCGCCCCATTGAAGGCCCGTGTGTTTCTTACCAGGCAGATATGCTAGGCTTTGTCCGCGATATGCTGGTCCAGGCGGAAAAGGGGTGGCGCCCATACCTGGTGCTGGAGAACCTGCCGCGCGCGGAAAACCTGCTGTACCTGATGAAGCCCAACACGGCCGGCGTGCGCTGGCGGCTGCCTACCGAAGAAGGTCTGGCACTGGCCCTCCAGTTCGCATCCGTTCTGAAGCTCGCCCACCAGCAGCGGATCGTCTATCTTGACCACAAGCTGGAGCATGTGTACTGGGATGGCGAACAGCTCCACGTCACCGATTGGAACAGTTCGCGCCTGATCGAGGGTACGAGCAGCCAGACAGCGCAGATGTTCCAGACGGATATTCATGATATGGTAGTTGGGGTGCTCTATCCGGTATTCACCGGGTTATCGCCCCAGCAGGGGCAGCTTGCCGCCCAGCCCGCGGCGCCAGGCATGATCAACCGCCGCTATGCTGCCATTTCACACCTGGATTTTGGCGTGGAGCCGACATTGAGCCGCTCGCTACAGGATCTGATGCAGCGCGGCGCGGCACGCGGGTTTGCCAGTATCGAGGAGTTCCTGGATGCCCTGCAGGGCGTGGCCGGGCGGTTCGGGTGGAGCTTCCCGCACAAGCCTGCCGCCGATGGCCCGATCCAGACGCGATCGAAGATGCGCGCTGGACTGGCCCGGTTGCGTGCCGGTCAGCAGGCGATTCGTGAAGCGCGTGATCTGCTGCGCGAAGCTGCGATTGATGAAGCGATCAACGACGATACTGAACAGGAACTGCGGCGCCTGCTGGGCGCGATCAATGATATGTTGGCGCGGCGCGTGATTCCATAGTGCCCGCCGTTCCGGGCAGATAGGGAGGCCGTATGACGGACCTTAACCAGCAAGTTGCCGATCTCCGGGCGCGCATTGAAGCCCTGAGCATTCCGGCGGATCCGGCGGAGGTCACCACTCTGGAAAACGAGGCTCGCCGGCTGATGGCTGCGGCGCGCAACACCCCCCTGGATGCTGCGGCGCGTGAGTTGTTCGGCCTGTTGGCGCGGCGTGTGGCGGATGAACAGGCGCCAGTTGCGGCGGCCCCGGTGGATGATGGCGTGGTGCGGGGGCTGCTGCGACGGGCGAAGATTCGCATTGAGCTGGCCGGGGATGAAGATGACATCGATGACGCCATCGACATCCTGGCGGATGCGCTGAACCGCAATCCGGATTTGCTGGAAACTCAGGAACTGTTACGCCAGGCTGGCGCGCGCAGTCCGATGCTGACAATGAAGGTGCGGGAGTTGTTTGAGCGCTACAACCTGGAATTCAGCCCGCTGGAACCTGCCGCAGCCCCGGAAGAACCGCCGCTGCCGCCACCGGTCAGGCAGCTGGACGAACTGCCATCCCTTCGCGCCGAACCAGCTACGCCAGAACCGCCGCAACGGGTCCAGCCGGCGGCTTCACGCGCCGCGGGCGAACCGGACGCTACAGCCCTGGTCTCCCAGATGACTCAGCTTTACTATGCCGGGAGCTACCAGCAGGCGGTGGAGGCGGCCAACCGGGTGCTGGAGGTTCAGCCGGACAATCCGACTGCGCTGGAATACCGCCAGAAATCCGAAGACAATATGATGCGCGGGATCGTGCCCGATCACCGCATCCCATTTGACGCGCGCGTGGCCTACAACCGGGCCAACTCGCTGGTGCGCGCCGGCAATTATGATGAGGCGGAGCGGCTGTACCGCGAGGCCCGCGACATCGCGGAGGCGGCCGGGATTCCCTCCTGGAAAGATGCCGAGATGGCGCTGCTGGCTATTCAGGACCTGGCGCTGGCTCGCGAATTGCAGAATGATGGCGACCGCCTGATGTCCGCCGATGACTGGCAGGAGGCCATCCGCAAGTACGAAGGCGCGCTGCGCGTGGTACCGAACGACCCGGTGGCGCAGGAACGCCTGGATAAGGCCCGCCAGATCGTGAACCAGGTAGGGCAGGCGCAGGCGCAGCTGGTCGGGATGTCCGGCGCCCTGCTGGAGCGCGCGCATGGTTTGCAGCAGGTGATCAATCAACTCGCGGTGCTGCGCCAGCAGATTCCGGGCAGCACCCGATTGTCCTCGCTGATCCAGGACGCCAACAGCAAACTGGTGGCCATCAAATCGCAGCTCAACGAGCAGGCCCGGGGAGCGATTACGCGGTCCGAGAACACAATGGCCCTCGATGAGCGGCTGCGACTGACCACTGGTGCGGTGGCGGCGCTGGAAGCTGCTGCCGAATTGGATCCGTCTGACCAATCCGTTAATGCGTTGCTGCAGGAGACTCGCCAGGCTGAGGCGCACATGCAGGAAGCACGCTCCGTGATCGAGCGTGCGGCCGCCCTGACTGCCCAGAACGTGGATGCCGAGCTTTCGCAGGCGCGCGCGATGCTGACCTCGATGGCGCGTTTTTCCCAGGATACGCGCTACCGGCAGGTCCTCAATGACCTGATGGAGCACTACATCGACCGTGTGGAAGGCGCGATTGTCCAGCACGATGTTGCGGCTGCTGACCGCTGGCTGAGCGTGCTCAAAGACGAGCCGTTCCGGGTGCTGGGGCGGCGCACCGATCTGCTCCGGCTGGAGACAGGGGTGCGCAGCATTCGCCAGCGGCGGGGTATCCGCCAGGGGCTTACGATTCTGGCGGTCGGGATTATCGGGACAATCCTGCTGCTGCTTTCCCGACCGTTGTGGGAACCGCCGCTGCAGCTCATCATCAATCCGCCGACCGTCACACCCAC
>CAZGYW010000102.1:0-7742 GCA_964530495.1 uncultured Anaerolineae bacterium | reverse complement strand
TGCCCTTTGTGGAACGCAGCATCTTCATGCACAATCATCGCCAGCGCATCCACGGATTGCTTGTTGACCAGCACTTCCAGTTTGACCAGCCTGTCCTGGCGATACTCGTCAAACTGATAGTCCAGGCTGGCGTAACCCCGCGTCATGCTCTTGAGGCGGTCGTAGAAATCAATGATGAGCTCCGCCAGCGGGATGGAGTACGTCAGCATCACCCGCTTGGTATCAATGTACTCCATTGCCTCGTACGTGCCGCGCTTGTTGGTGACGAGTTCCATGATCGGGCCGATGAATTCCTGCGGCGTAAAGACCTGAATCTTCATCCACGGCTCGCGAATCTGGGCAATCGTGCTCTCGTCCGGCAAATCCGCCGGACTGTCGATTTCGATCACCTCACCGCTGCGCAGCTCTACCTGGTACTCCACACTCGGCGCGGTAACGAGGATATCCAGGTCGTACTCACGCTCGATCCGCTCCTGGACAATCTCCATATGAAACAGACCCAGGAAGCCAACCCGGAAGCCGAAGTTCAGCGCCGTGGATGTTTCCGGTTGAAACACCAGGGAAGCATCGTTGAGCTGCAACTTGTCCAGCGCGTCCCGCAGCGCATTGTATTCGTCGTTATCCACCGGGTACATCCCGGCGAATACCATAGGCTTGGCCTGTGCGTAGCCGGGCAGCGCCTCGAGCGCGCCATCGCGGGCCGTCGTGATCGTATCCCCCACCCGGCACTCCTTGACGGTTTTCAGTCCGGTGGCGACATACCCCACTTCACCCGATTCCAGCCTGCCGGTAGAAACCATCCCGGGGCTGAACACCCCGACTTCAATGGGTTCCAGAATCGCGCCGGTTGCCATCAGACGCATCTTGGCCGTCTGCTCCAGGACGCCGCTCATCACGCGCACGTAGGCGATCACACCTTTGTAGGCGTCGTAGTGCGAGTCAAAGATCAGTGCCTGGGCAGGCTCTTCGCGCCTGCTGGAAGGTGGCGGCACCCGGGTGATCACCGCTTCCAGGACCTCCTGGGCGTTGATGCCCGTCTTGGCGGAAACAGACACGACATCCTGAGCCGGCACACCCAGCAAATCTTCGATTTCCCTGGCAACCACATCCGGCTGGGCCGCAGGCAGATCGATCTTGTTGATGACGGGGATGATCTCCAGATCGTGCTCCATCGCCATGTACAGATTCGCCAGCGTTTGCGCCTCAATGCCCTGGGTAGCATCGACGACCAGCACCGCACCCTCGCATGCCAGCAGCGCGCGGCTCACTTCATAGGAGAAATCCACGTGCCCGGGGGTGTCGATCAGGTTCATCTCGTAGGTTTCGCCATTCCGTGCCGTATAGGCCATCCGGACCGCCGAAGCCTTGATGGTTACCCCCCGCTCGCGCTCCAGATCCATGTTGTCCAGCACCTGTTCCTGCATATCCCGGTCGGAGATCGTGCCCGTGATCTGCAGCAGCCTGTCGGCCAGCGTGCTCTTGCCATGGTCGATGTGCGCAATAATGCAGAAATTCCTGATGTGATCCGTGTTCATCGCTTCTCAATCAACTGAATGGAATAGGAACGTGCGAGGACGTGAGGGGCAAGTATACCGGAATCCCGACCGGCTGTATATGGCGCGCATCTGCCTGTTCGTGAAACAACGCTACTGGTCCGGATGACCGGCCAGAACGACATCCACCAGAGCTGCCGGATCCTGGGTCGTTACCGCTTCATCACCGACAGTCAGCCAGGCCAGGAACTCGATATTGCCTGACGGCCCCTTGAGCGGTGACTGCACCAGCCCGCGCACGGTGTATCCCAGGGCCTGCGCTGCTGCCAGCACATCGAGCAACACCCGGCGGTGCACCGCTGCATCCCGCACCACGCCGCCTTTGCCCACCGCGGACTTACCGGCTTCAAATTGCGGCTTGATCAGCGGGATCACAGTGGCCTGCGGGCTAAGCCATCCGCGCACCACCGGCAGCAGCAGCCCGAGCGAGATGAACGACGCGTCGATGCTCACCAGCGCAACAGGCTCCGGCAGGCGCTCCACATGGCGGGCGTTCGTGCGATCCATCACCACGACCCGCGCATCCTGCTGCAGGCGGTAGTCAAGCTGGCCGTAGCCAACGTCGATGGCATACACGCGCGTCGCGCCATTCTGCAGCAGGCAGTCCGTGAATCCACCGGTGCTCGCGCCAACGTCAGCGCAGACCAGACCGGCCACCTCGACGGCAAATGCCTGGAGCGCCCCGGCCAGCTTTTCGCCGCCCCGGCTCACAAAGCGCGGCATCTCCTTCAGAATAATCACTGCCTCATCCGCCACCCTTGTGCCCGGCTTGTCGACCAGCGCGCCCTCAACGGTCACCTCACCGGCCATAATCAAGCGTCGTGCCAGCTCCCGGCTCTTCACCAGGCCGCGCGTCACCAGCAGGACATCCAGCCTTTCGCGTTTCGTCATGAGGTCAGGTCCCGGTTAAGTTCCAGCCGGAATTCGACCTGCCCGTCCTGAAATTCCTCTGCCTCAGGGTCGAAATCGAGGCCGTCGGCGCTGACCGGCAGATAGCCGGCCGCGCTCACTACCACGCTGTACAACTCACCAAAGGGCAGCAGCCGGTCAATCTCGAAGCGCCCCCGGCTGTCAGTGATCGACATCCCCAGGATCTGGGCCTCGTCCCGGACGAAATCCTCCACCGAATACTGCGCCTCCAGCACTATGAACAACACGCCGGGGATGCCCTCACCGGTGGCGGCATCGACGATCACACCCGAAACCTGCACGCCTGTTGCCGATACGCCGCTGGTCACCGGCAACTGCCCCAGCCCGATCCGTGCCGTCGCGGTCATGAACAACTGTCCGCCAATCACGATCTCCAGGGTGTATGCGCCATCCGGTAGCGCCTGAACTGCGCCAAGGTGGAACCAGAAGTCCGTGCCAGTATCCGCCGCCGCCCAGCGTTCAGTCTGTTCAAACAACGGCTCGCCATCCACCAGCCAGCGATACGTGAACAAAGTGCCGGGGCCGACCATTCGCCAATCGAGAAACGCGAAGAGATCGCCAATCCCGGCGGAGAAGTTCTCCGCCACAACCCCGGCTGGCGCGCCAGCCTCGTTCTGGCTCGAAAAGCGCGGATTGCTCAGGATTCGGGCAAACACGCCTTCCTGCCCGCCCGCCAGCGTCAGGTCCGCCATCGCGCTCAGCCAATCGCCAACATACAACTCCAGCCGGTAACGGCCGGGCAGCAGATCGCCGGAAATGCTTACCGACTGCGAGCCGCCTGGCCCGATGCTCCATGTCCCCGGATCGCGGCTGATTTCCGCATCCTGGTAGTACCACACCGCAGTCCATTCCGTCCCCGCCGGGATGTCACGGAAAATGAACCGGGCGGAAATCACATTCCCAACGCCCAGCACATAACCGCTCCCAATTACGGTGTTGTTGGATAGCAAGCCAAACACAATATCAGAGAAAGCAGGCGTGGGCACCGGCGCCCCGCCAATCGTGATCTGAGCCGTCTGAGCCACGCGCCCCTCAATCAGCAGTGTGAACTCGTAGACGCCGTTCTGCCAGACCTGGCCTGAGCTGCCAACATACCACAGCCCGTCCAGCCCCCCACTCCACAACGCCGGTGACAGGCTGAAGACGGAAACGCTGTCCCCATTGCGCGTGGTCCGCAGCTCATACTCCAGGCCGGGACGCATATTCCGATGCTCGAAGAACAGGTAGAGGCTGTTCGTGCCGGTTGGCATCGAACTGACGAACGTCGTCGGCTGCCCGGCCTCATTGACTGCCGGCGCGAAGCGGATGGGGCCAAACGCCGGCTCGCCGCTTACTCGCTCCCTGGCGGCCGTTACCTGGGCAGAGGCCAGATGCCCGTGATCCACGATTCCGAGTTGGGCTGCGCGCACCAGTCCCCGGGCCAGCACGGAGGGCCGCAAGGCGTTGACGAACCCACCGATCGGGATGCAGGCATCCAGGCTATCTGTCCTGCCGTCGCCATTCGTATCCTGAATGCGCCTGCAATCCAGCACGGCATCCGGGTCGCTTGCCGGGGCAGTCGTCGGGATTCCGATCAGTTGCCCGGCCTGATTATAGGCCCCGCCCCCCGCCATCGGTCCCACAATTGTCGCGCTGGTCTTTAGCCAGGCATGCTCTCCCCCGCGCGGCTCCGCCAGCGTCCCGATGATCGTCCCACGCGAGAGCGTCACCGACTGGTTGCCAATCCCTTCGTATCCGAAAACCGTAATTGTGTCGTCCAGTTGCAACTGGCGGGAATCGCCCAACTCCACAAATGGCAGGCGCAGCGAGTCCCTTTCAACCTCGCGGCCATCGATATGTCGGGTGATCTGCAAAACGGCCAGATCCAGCCCCAGATCGTAGTTGACTACCTCCGCGTAGTAGCTCAGCACCGGGGGTTCGTTCAGGCGTACGGTCAGTGCGATCGCGATGTCCTCTACCCGGCAGCGTTGCCCATCCACCACATGATGGGCATTGGTCAGGATCAATCCGCCGGTCGTAATCAGCGTTCCGGAGCCAACACAGGAAACAGCTTTTCCGCCCGGCACATCATAGACGCTGCTCACATAGACCGTCGCGCGCAGAATGTTGTTGAAGTCGGCCGCCCCCTGTCCCAGGGTGACGCCAACGCCATCCAGCATGAGCGTGACCGCCAGCAGGCAGCCGATCAGCCTAGAACTCGAGCGACGCCAGGAACTGATCCAGGCGCCATGCTTCCTCGTCAAATCGCTCTGCCTCCACGCGAAACGTTACGATAATGGCCTGTCCCCGCTTGATGGTCACCACATCGACACCACGCACCACCACCGGAATCGGCTCCAGAAACGGATTCTCGTCCGTCGCGACATAGACGTAATCAAAACGAGTCGCCGCCTCCCCATCCGGCAGCGTGAACGGTGCGCTGCGCAGCGTGCGGAAGGCGGCCAGCGTGCGGGCGCGCTGCAGCGTCAACGTATCGAGAATGTTGCGCTCGGCGGCATCTTCACCAATGGCCAGCACCCGCACCTGAATCAGCGTCAAAAAGGACCCCGCAGCAGAGTCACGGACGCGCAGCACATAATCCCCTTCCGTATCCAGCAACCACGACTCGGGATAGCGCGCCAGAATGCCAGCCGCCAGATCGCGGAATGGCAGGGTGCTGCTCAGAATCTGGTCCTTGATGACCAGCCCCAGGCCCATGCCTACCAGCGTGATCACAACCGCCAGCGTCTGCGCCCAGCGTTGGGCCCGACTCAGCGGTGCTGAATGCGCTACAGGCGAGTCACTCACAGCCACATCCTACTTTCCGGGACGGGCGAAGCGCACTACGCCCGGGCCGCTGGTAAGCTGCGAATCCCGCGTATCAGCGGTATTGATCAGGAAGGCCACTGTCACATACATGCTCGCTGCAAAAATCACCCCGAAGCCCAGGCCGAACAGCGGTGAACTTCCTGCGGCCGCAATGCCGAACCCGCGCACCACCATGCCGGCGCGAATCACGGCATACACCCCATGCAATAATGCCGCTCCCAGCAGGTAAAGTGGGAAACTCAACACCCGGACGTTTGTGCGCTGTAACGCAACCATGCCCAGCCCTGTTATAAGGCCGATCGCCTGCTGCATCAGCGTGAGCGACACGATGTGGACTGCCGCAGCCCCGGGCTGGCCGCCACCGTCAAGAATCGCATAGCGCAGTCCAAGCACAACCGCAACTCCCAGGCTGGCTGTCAGGCTGTAGGCCACCGCATCTGACCTTTGCCGGAACTGTCTGGGCCACACCACCCCACGGAGCACAGCGTACTTCGAGAACTCGGTCACCAGCCCGATGGCAAGCATTGTGCCGATAATGCGCTCCACAAGCGGGGCGGTGGTGAGCCACCTGCCTGGCTCCACAAGCCCTTCAACAAATGGCGCTGTGACCGCATTGGTCACCAGGGCGCTCAATGCCAGCACCCGCAGCAAGTATGGGCGCGGCTCCCGCACCCGTTGCTCCCCGCGCCAGGAAAAGACAAGCCACAGGCCAAGCGGCAGCAGGGCCAGCGCGCCAGAAGCCAGCATGCGCTCAGCCGGGTTAAGATCCAGACCACCGCCCAGCAGCAGCAATACCAGCGCCAGCGCGGCCAGGATGCCCATCTCGCGGAACGCCGTCCGCCATACCGGGCGATACTGCGGCAGATCAAGCTCATCATCATCTGGCGGCAGCAGCCGGGGATCGAATCTCGCCATGGACTCCGATTTCCTGTGTGCAATCGCGCCAATTCTACCGTGTCTCCCCCCTGCCGCCTATAACCCGCCTACCCTGCTCTTTCCGCCTGGGGTATACTCCCCGCCGATCGTGCCGGTCACAATTTTGAACATTCTGGGTGCAACTACTCAATGAAAAAACTGCCAGTTGGTGGCCTCCTGATCGCTGTGTTACTGCTCACAGCCTGCGGCAGCGCACCTGCCAACCAACTCCCTGAACCCCGCATCACCTATGGTCTGACGCTGATGCCCAGTGGCTTCGACCCGCATCTCAATGCGTCAGCGGAACTGGGCATCCCGCTGCGTTCTGTGTATGACACGCTGGTTTACCGCGATCCGGTCAGCGGTGACTATGTACCCGGCCTGGCCACCCGCTGGGAGACCTCAGCGGACGGCCTGTCTGTAACCTTCTTCCTGCGCGATGATGTCACATTTCATGATGGCACGCCGTTCAACGCAGCAGCGGTCGGCGCCAATCTGGACCGCATTCTGGACCCCGATAACGGCTCACAAAAAGCGGTCTTCATGCTTGGCCCGTTCCTGGGCTATGACCTTCTGGACGAATTCACCATCCGGATCAACTTCAGCGCACCGTATGCCCCGCTACTCGATTCACTCAGCCAGGTCTACTTTGGCATTGCCAGCCCCACCCAGCTGGCAGCCTACGACACTGGCACCTACCAGTTCCACCAGGTTGGAACCGGGCCATTCAAGATGGTTGAGTACGTCTCCGGTGACCGGCTGGTACTCACGCGTAATACGGCCTACGCCTGGGGTCCACCCTTCTACACAATGTCCGACGACCCGGTAATGACAATCGAATTCCGGTTCTTTGAAGACCCGCCGACCCGCGCCCTGGCACTGGAGAGCGGCGAAGTGCGGATCATTGGCGAAATCCAGCCGATTGACGCTCAGTTGCTTGCCGGCAATCCCGCCATCAGGCTCTACCCGGTAGCAATTCCCGGCCAACCCCTCCAGTTCATCATGAACACCCAGCGCTTTCCCACGGACAGCCGGGCCGTGCGTCAGGCCCTGCTCTTCACCACGAATCGCGCCGCAATCGCGGACACGATCTTCCAGCGTCTCTCACCGGTCGCCTTCGGCCCACTCGCCGCTGCAACTGACTTCTACTATCCCCAGGTCGCCGAGACCTATGCCTTTGACACCGCGCAGGCGCTCAGTCTGCTGGAGGCAGCAGGCTTCACGGAATTTGACAGCGCTGGCATTCGCTTTGTACCAACCAGCCCGGAGCCAGTTGCGACTATCGCTCCAGCATCGCCCCAACCACCTGCAGCCACGCCCACGCCCGGCGGCCTCCCACTGCGCCTGACGCTCGTCGTTCCCCCCTGGGGGCTCGCCCCGCAGGTCGCCCAGCTCGTTCAGAGTCAGTGGCGTGAGCTTGGCATCGATGCTGAAATCCGGCAGGTTGCGGGGCTGCCGCAACTGCGCGAAGCCGTGCTCGATGGCAACTACAATCTCATCGCCCTCAACTTCTTCGGACGTGACCCCAGCCTCCTG
>CAZGYW010000101.1:4275-7767 GCA_964530495.1 uncultured Anaerolineae bacterium | reverse complement strand
GGGAATTGCAGGTCTGGGGCAGCAGCCTGACGCCCGCCACCGAACGCCCGACCGCTCAGATTGGCGGCCGCAGCGTGACGGTGAGTGCCGCCAGCAATGAGCAGGTCGTGCTGAATGTCACAGGCCTGGACGCGAGTGATGGCAGCAGCGATCTGGTGCTGACCTATCCCGGGCGCGATCCGCTGACCGCCGTCGTGCGCGTGCTGCGGCCGACACCCGTGCCCACGCCTGCCGATCTGCGCATCACGTCCTTCACGATTACACCGGCGTCCCCGGTGGAGCGCAACAACGCGCAGGCAACGATCACGGTCCACAATGCCGGGCAGACGGTGGCGCGCGGCTTCGCCGTGCAGTGGCGCCCGCGCGCAGTCGATACGGCAACCGCCATCACGCGCAGCGTCGCCCAGCTTGACCCCGGCGCGACGATGTCCTTCACCATGGACTTCGCCTACATCGGCGCTGGCGCCTTCGATTCAGTAGCGGTGATCGACCCGTTTGACCGCGTGCCGGAGAGCAACGAGGCCAACAACAGCGCCACGCGCCAGATAACCGTCCGGCCGGCCGCGCCGCGCCGGGCGCAAGTCACCGTTACCCTGACCAGCGTGACGGTGCACGATGACGCCGACCCGCTGGCGGATGGCGAGCTGTGGCTCGATCTCGTCATTGGCGGGCAGACGGGCCGCTGGCCGACCAGCGGCACGCGCGGCGTGAACAGCGGCAATACCCTGACGATCAACCGGCAGTTCTCGCTGACGCTGACCGAAGGCCAGGACCTGACGATCTTTGTCAAAGGCACGGACGAGGACTCGCCGGGCTTCCCCACCTTTGACGACCATGATGACATGGGCACAGTTTCCCGCCGCTACACGACCGCCGCCGCCTGGGGCGCGGGCACCCACAGCGAGCGCAGCACCTGTCCGGATGGGTGCTTCACCATCCACTACACGATCACAACCGCGTTCCTGAACTGAGCGAACAGACCCCTGAATCACCGCGCCCCTCCGCCAACCGGATACGGTCAGGGGAGGGGCGCTCGCAGGACATCGAGAACGGCTACTCGGCCTCGATCTGCATGATCTTGAGGAAGTTGGTCGGGCCGTGCTGGTTGAAGGGATGCCCGCCGGTGATCACCACCGTATCGCCCGGCTTGCCGTATCCACTCCTGATCACGGTCGGGATGATCTGCTGCCAGAATTCGTGGTCATCATCAAAGTACTCGCACAGGATCGGCTGCACGCCCCAGAACAGCATCAGGCGCCGGTAGACGTGCGCGTAGGGCGTCAGGGCGACGATCGGCACGCCCGGCCGGTAGTGCGACACCTGGCGGGCCGTCTGCCCGGACTGGGTGAAGACCCAGATCGCGTTGACGTGCAGCGCCTTCGTGATCGCGCTGACCGCCGTGCCGATGGCCTGCGGCATCGTCTGAACCTCGTGCAGCACCCAGTCCAGGCGCTCGGTGTGGGTGACGCTGCCGCCCGCGGTCTGGCGGGTTTCCACCGCCCGCGCGATGTTGGCCATGGTCTCAACCGCCTCGATCGGGTACGCGCCGATGGAGGTTTCCCCGCTGAGCATCACGGCGTCGCTGCCGTCCAGGATGGCGTTGGCCACGTCGCTGACCTCGGCGCGGGTGGGCGAGGGGTTGGTGATCATCGATTCGAGCATCTGCGTGGCGGTGATGACCGGCACGGCCCGGCGGTTGGCGGCCTCGATGATCTGCTTCTGGATCAGCGGCACCTGCTCCAGCGGGATTTCCACGCCCAGGTCGCCGCGCGCCACCATCACACCATCGGCCACATCCAGGATGTCGTTCAGCACAGCCAGCGCCTCCGGCCGCTCGATCTTGGCGATCACGGGCACGTTGCGCCCCGCCCCGGCGATCAGCTTCTTGACCTGCTCGATGTCGCAGGCGCGGCGCACGAATGACAGCGCCACGTAGTCCACCTCATGATTCAGCCCGAAGTGCAGGTCGGTGATGTCCTTTTTGGTGACGGTTGGCGCGCTGATGTCCACCCCGGGCAGGTTGATGCCCTGCCGGGGGCGCAGCGTGCCGCCGTTACCCACCCGGCAGATCACATCCGTGGCTGTTTTGGAGAGCACCTCCAGCTGGATGCGGCCATCGGAAAGCAGGATCTGGTCGTGGGCGTGCACGTCCTGGGGCAGCGCCTCGTACGTGGTGCTGACGATCTCGGCGGTCCCCTCCACGTCGCGGGTCGTGATCGTGAATTCCTGGCCTTCCACCAGTTCAACCGGCTCATCGTTGGCGTGGTTGCCGGTGCGCATCTTGGGGCCGGAGAGGTCCTGCAGGATGGCGACCGGCATGTTAAGGTCCTGGCTGGCCTGGCGCACCCACGCGACCCGCTGGGCGTGCTCCTCGTAGCCGCCGTGGGAGAAATTCAGGCGGGCGACGTTCATCCCGGCCCGGATCAGGGCGGTGATCGCCTCGTAGGAATCCACAGCGGGGCCGAGCGTGGCGACGATCTTGGTGAAACACGGCCTGGGCTTCCCCTGTGCAACTGGCATCTGGTTTCCTCCCCCCTGGGACGGGAACAGTCCGGCCTATGCGCTCTCGTCCAGCGCCTGGGCGATGGCGCGGATGTGGTCGGGTGTGCTGCCGCAGCACGCGCCGATGATCGTCGCTCCGGCGGCGCGCAGCCGCAGGGCGAAGTCGGCCATCACTTCCGGCGTAGCATCGTAGACCGCCTGCCCGCTGACCATGTGCGGCAGCCCGGCATTGGCCTTGGCCACCAGCACCGCACCCGGATGGGCCGCGCGCATTTTCTGGATCACGACCTCCAGCTCATCCGGGCCGTTGCCGCAGTTGCCGCCCAGGGCCAGCACATCCAGCGCCCCCAGCGCGTCTACGGCCTGCTCCGGGGTGACGCCCATCATCGTGCGCCCATGGGTGTCGAAGGTCATGGTGATGACCCGCGGGAAGCCCGGCGCAGCGCGCTGGCAGCCCTCAACGGCAGCCAGCACTTCGCTCAGGTCGGACATGGTTTCGATCCACAGCACGTCCACGCCGCCCGCCACCAGCGCCCCGGCCTGCTCGGCGAAGGCGTCGGCCGCTTCCTCCATGGAAAGCAGCCCGTACGGCGCGAGCATCTGCCCGGTCGGGCCAATCGACCCGGCCACAACCACCGGCTGAGGCGCGGCATCCGCCGCCGCGCGGGCCAGGGCAGCGCCGGCCCGGTTCAATTCCGCCGCGCGCGCGCCCAGCCCGTGCATCTCCAGCCGGATGCGCGACCCGCCGAAGCTGTTGGTCAGGATGATCTGCGACCCGGCGTCGATGTAGCCCTGGTAGACAGAGCGCACCTTATCCGGCTCGTCCACGTTCCACAGTTCCGGCGCGTGGCCCTGCTCCAGCCCCAGGCTGAAGAGCATCGTACCCATCGCGCCATGCGCGACGACCGGCCGGCCGGTTGCCAGCCGTTCCGTAAGCGAGGCTTCCATGGTCGTTCCTCGCTGCAGCTGGGCGCGATGCAGCCCGTCCGG
>CAZGYW010000101.1:0-4265 GCA_964530495.1 uncultured Anaerolineae bacterium | reverse complement strand
ATTCCTCATAACCATATACTGTGCGGTGTGTGTAGATATGCCGTGTGCTCTCCAGATTTTGGGCTAAACCCGCGTTGACCGGCCGGCCGGTCGCCAGCAGTTCCGTAAGCGAGGCTTTCATGGTCTGTCCTCCCTGCAGCGGGGCTGGATGCAGCCCGTCCAGATCAGCGGGTATTGGTCAACTCCGGCGGCAGGATGCCCGCCAGGTTCGGGAACGGGTCCCGCGCATGGGGCAGCGTCAGCGCCTCCACGAACAATTCCTGGAAGATGGCGTTGCCGCCCGTTTCCACATATTCTACCCGGCGGGCGGCCTGGCGGGCCACTTCCCGCTGCCCGGCGTTCAGGAGGGCGATCCGCGCGCCATCCCCGGCGGAATTGCCCACCGCGCTCACATGCTCCAGCGGGCAGTCCGGCAGCATGCCCAGCGCCAGGGCGTGATACGGGTCGATGTAACTGCCGAACGCCCCGGCCAGCTTGATGCGGTCAACTTTCGTCACGCCCAGGGCGTCCATCAGCATTCGCGTCCCGGCGTAGAGCGCGCCCTTGGCAAGCTGGATGGCGCGCACGTCCTGCTGGGTGACGACGATCTCCTGGCCGGTGGCGGTTTCCTCCGCCGGGGCCAGCACCAGCTCCGCCACCGTCCCGACCGGCCGGACCGCCGGGCAGCGTGCGGCGGCATCCGCGGCAAAGCGCCCGCTGCGATCGATCAGCCCGGCGATGAACAGCTCGGCCACCACCTCGATGATCCCGGAGCCACAGATGCCGGTCGGGCGGAGGCTCATGTCCGGCTCCAGCTCGTTGCTCCAGCGCTCGTCGCCGATGACTTTGTAGCGCACGCAGCCGGCCTCCAGGTCGATCCGCACCCGCTCGATTGCGCCGGGGGCGGCGCGCTGCCCGTGGCGGATGTGCGCGCCCTCAAAGGCCGGGCCGGTCGGGCTGGAGGCGGAGAGCATCCGCGCCCGGTTGCCGAGCAGGATCTCGGCGTTGGTGCCCACGTCCACCACCAGGCTGACCAGGTCGTCCAGGTTAGGCTGCTCCGCCAGCAGGACGCCGACGTTATCCGCGCCCACATGCCCGGCGATGCAGGGCAGGACGTGCACCTGCGCGCCCGCATGGACGGCGGTCAGGCCCAGGTCGCGGGCTTTGAGGTCGAGCGCGTCATGGGTGGCCAGCGCGAACGGGACGTGGCCCAGCTCCTGCGGGTCGATGCCGAGCAGCAGGTGGTGCATGACCGTGTTGCCGACCAGCACCAGGTCGGTGATCGCGCCGGGGTCGATCCCGGCGGCTGCGCCGGCGCGAGCCGCGATGTCGTTGAGTGTTTTGATGATGGCGCGGTGCATGCGGCTGGCGCCGCCCGGTTCCTGCATGGCGTAGGTCACGCGGCTCATCAGGTCTTCGCCGTAGCGCACCTGGGGATTCATCATAGCCTCGGTGGCCAGCACCTGCCCGGTGCGCAGGTCGCACAGGTACCCGGCAACCGTCGTCGAGCCGATGTCCACCGCCAGCCCGTACAGGCGCTCATCATAGCCCGGCGCCACGCGGATAATCTCCCGGTTGTGCCACAGGGTGAGCGTCAGCGCCCCGCTGCCGTCGCGCAGGGCGGGCTGCAGGTCACGCAGCACCACCGGGTCAATGCTGACGCCGGTCAGCTCCCATTGCTCGGCCAGGGCGTCCAGCAGGCGCTGCCAGTCCGCCGCGCCGCCGAGCGCCGCCGGGGGGACTTCCACGTAAACCAGCCGCACGGCGGGCGCGACCTCGATGGTCATCGCGCTGGCGGCCTTGCGGATCACCTGCTTGCGGGCCTGGCTTTCCTCCGGGACGGTGATCAGCACGTCGCCCAGGATGCGAGCGGTGCAGGCCATCCGCCGCTCGGCCAGGTCGATGCCGTGCCTGTGGGCGTAGGCGATCTCGCCCTCATCCGGCGGGGAGAGGTGCTCGTCGCGGGAGGTGATCCCGTGCTTGAGGAACGTGCCGCGCTCCAGGGCGACCAGGCACTTGCCGCACGTCTCCCGCCCGCCGCAGATCGACTCGATCTCCACCCCCAGGGAGGCGGCCGCCTTGAGGACGGTGATGTCGTGCGGCACGTCGCCCTGCCGGCCGGAGGGCATCAGGATCAGGCGGTGGGTCTGGGGCGGGCGGTTGGAAGGGGTATCAGTCATGACAATCCTGTCCGTGGTGTGAATGGCGCAGGGTGGATCTGGCGGCTATTGTACCGGGAAGGCGGCAAGTTTGCGGCCTGGCCGGATTACGACACGGCAGACGTCTGTCGCCTGGCGCTTACCGCCCGGACGCCTGCCGTCCCGCCGCCTAATGCGATGCTCATGTTCATACCGTATACTTACCCGCGTAGGCTCGTCCATCCGCACCGGAAAGCATGCCGCGTTTATGAGCATTCGCCTGCGCCTGACCCTGATCTACTCCGCCGTGCTGGTGCTGATCCTGATCCTGTTCAGCGTCACGGTGATCAGTGTGCTGCACTGGGCGCTGCTCGATTCGGTGGACCGCACCCTGGATCAAACCGTCAACGAGGTCGTGCGTAACATCGAAGGTCCCTCGATCCAGTTTTCGCTGCAGGGCACGCCCACCCTCACCTACGAGCTGCCCCCCCAGCTGGACATCTTCCGCGCCTCGAATGTGTTCGTGCAGGTCTGGACGGATGACGGCCGCCTGACGAGCAGCTCCACCAACCTGGGCAGCTACAGCGCCGCTCTGGACGCCGCCGCGCTGATGGCCATGGAGCAGACCCGGCGCAATGTGATCGTCAACAACGTCCCGCTGCGGGTGCTCACCCGCCCGCTGACCGTCTCCGACCGCATCGTGGGCCGCATCCAGGTGGCGGAGCCGATCACGCCGATCCTGGAGGCGGAGAGCCGCGTGACGTTCGTGATGCTCATCGCGGGCGTGTTCGCGTTTATCACCTCCCTGCTGCTGGGCAACGGCCTGATCGACCGCGCCCTGCGCCCGATTGAGAACATCGCCGACGCCGCCTCCCAGATCGCCACCGGGGATGATCTCAGCCGGCGCATCCCCTATGACGGGCCGATGGACGAGCTGGGCACGCTGACCGTGATCTTCAACGCCACGCTGGGCCGCCTGGAGCGCCTGTTCACCGCCCAGCGCCGCTTCGTGGCGGATGTCTCCCACGAGCTGCGCACGCCGCTGACCGTGATCCAGGGCAATGTGGACATCCTCCGCCGCTATGGCCCGGACCCCGATTCGCTGGAAGCCATCAGCGGGGAGAGCAAGCGCATGAGCCGCCTGGTGGGCGACCTGCTGCTGCTGGCCCAGGCGGACGCGGGCGAGCTACCCCTGATCACGCAGAACCTGGAGCTGGATACCCTGGTGCTGGACATCTTCCAGCAGGCCAAGCTGCTCGTCCCGGAAGGCCAGATCACGGTCCGGCTGGGGCGTTTTGAGCCGGTGCGCGTCCACGCCGACCCCGACCGGCTCAAGCAACTCCTGCTCAACCTGACGAGCAACGCGATCAAGTACACGCCGCCCGACGGGACGGTGACGCTCTCCGTGTGGCCGGACGGGCCGGAGGCGCTGATGGCGGTGGCAGACACGGGCGAGGGCATCCCGCCGGATGATTTGCCGCACATCTTCGAGCGCTTCTACCGGGTGGATAAGGCCCGCGCCCGCAAGCAGGGCGGCGCCGGGCTGGGGCTGGCCATCGCCCAGTGGATCGCGGAAGCGCACGGCGGGCGCATCACGGTGGCGAGCACCGTCGGCCGCGGCACGACCTTCACGATCCACCTGCCGCGCCAGATTCCGCCGCCGGAGGCGCTGCCCGGCAGCAGATAGAGCGACTTCTCAGCGCGCGCTTACGCGCCTTTCATCCACCTGCGGTACAGTATAGGCAAGCACAGCATTACAGTTCGGGGAGGAACCATGCGCACACGGGCACTGCTGGCCGCCGCGCTGATCGTGATCCTGACCGCCGGAGTATTCGGCCCGGCCCTGGCCCAGGATGGCGCGCGACCGTACATCGGCATTCGCTTCGAGCAAACTGACGGCGGCGCGCTGATCGGGGAGGTCGTCCCGGACTCGCCCGCGGCAGCGGCCGGACTGCGCACGGGCGACCTGATCACGGCTGTTGACGGGACGCC
This sequence comes from uncultured Anaerolineae bacterium, assembly GCA_964530495.1. Classification (GTDB taxonomy): domain Bacteria; phylum Chloroflexota; class Anaerolineae; order Aggregatilineales; family Ch27; genus CAZGYW01. The sequence continues at coordinate 156 of CAZGYW010000101.1, read as the reverse complement.
GGTCAGCCTGGACAGCCCGCTGATCCCGCTGGTGGAAGATCGCGCCCCCGGCGACACCATCGCGCTCACCGTTGAGCGCGGCGGGGAGACGCTCGGAATCGCGCTGACCCTGGGTGTGTTCCCGGAGGAACTGGCCGAAGGCGAGGCGGGCGCGGA
>CAZGYW010000100.1:0-7792 GCA_964530495.1 uncultured Anaerolineae bacterium | reverse complement strand
GATGTTACCGGCTGCGACCAACAGCGTTCAATTCACGACCAATCCGGACGCAGGGCGGATCGCCCACTCAATACCCGGTCAACCCCCATCGCTGCGATCACACCATCCGCGGCGGCCACCACCGCCTGCTTGATGTGGTTGCACAGCAGGTCCCCGATGGCAAACACACCCGGCAGCGACGTCTGGTAGTGCTCGTCAACCTTCAGGCAGCCGGTCGAGGTTTCCTCCACCTGGCCCATCAGGAAATCCGTGATGGGCTTGTTGCCCTGCAGGTACACGAACGCGCCCCGCACCGGCAGCACTTCCTCCCCACCCTCACGCGGGGCGATGCGCACGCTGTGCACCAGGTTATCGCCCATGATCTCGCGCAGGCGCGTGGCATAGCGCACCGCGATCACGGGGTTGCTCTCCACTACCGCGATCAGATGCTCATCCACCTTCAGGTCGGGCGTCTGGACCAGCAGGTGTACCTTAGAAGCGAACTTGGCCAGGTGCAGCGCTTCCTCGACCGCTTCATCGTTGTTGCCGGCCACCACCACTTCCAGCCCGCGGAAGAACGCGCCGTCGCACGTGGCGCAGTAGCTCACCCCGCGGCCCAGCAATTCCTCCTCGCCCTTGACGCCTTTGGCCCGGCCCATCGAACCGGTGGCCAGGATCACGGCGTTGGCCGTGTACGTGCCGGTGCTGGCAAAGACCACTTTGGGCGTGCTGGCCAGGTCAACCGAAAGCACCTTGTCCTGCACGAACCGCGCGCCAAAGGCCTCCGCCTGGCCGCGCATCGTGGCCAGCAGATCCGCCCCGCTGACTTCCCCGGGCACGCCGGGATAGTTGGCGATCTTGTGGGTCAGGCCCAGCGCGCCGGCCGTCAGGCCCTTGTCAATCACCAGCGTGCGGTGGTCGCTGCGCGCGGTGTAGATCGCGGCGGAAGCGCCACCCGGCCCCCCGCCGATAATGATGACATCATAGTGGGTATCCTGCTCGGCATTGCTTTCGCCGGAAGGAGTCAGATTGAAGCTTACCATGGCTTACGGTACTCCGTGTTCACTGCGATGAAACTCTGCGTTCGGATTGTTGGATGCGCACCGGGGACGATGGTCACACCGCCAGGAGCGTTCTTGCGCCGATCAAACGGGGCGCGCCGCCCCCACTGGCCGGTTGGCAGACCGGACCGGGATCGCTACACTTGGCAAGCAGTGCCTCTCTGCGGAGCAAAGGATGGACGACGATGCAGTGGCTCAATGAACCGCCCGTGTGGGAAAAGGCCGATGGACGCCTGATCGTCACCGCCGGGGCGAAGACCGACGCCTGGCGCATCACCCACGATGGCGGCATCCGTGATACAGCCCACCTCTATTACCGGGAAGTCAGCGGCGATTTCACGGTCGAAGTCACCGTCCGGGGCGAGTACGCCACGCTCTACGACCAGGCCGGGCTGATGGTCCGCCTGGATGAGGCCACCTGGCTCAAGTGCGGAATCGAGTTCTTCAACGAGCTGCAGCACGCCAGCGCCGTGGTCACCCGCCAGTACTCCGACTGGTCGGTCGTGCCGCTGCCGGATGCCCCGCTCGCCATTCGCCTCAAGGTGGTGCGCCACGGTGTGAGCATGGAAGTCTACTGGGCGCGCATCGGAGAGCCGTACACCATGATCCGCCAGGCGTACCTCACTGACGCGCCGACGCTCATGGTGGGCATGATGTGTGCCGCGCCGACGGGGGATGGCTTCTCCACCGTGTTTGAGGGCTTCAGCATCTACCAGGAGTAGCGTTCAGCGGGGCGGCAGCGCCAGGCTCCTCGCCCCGAGCCTTACTCCCAGCGCTCGGTCACGCGGAAGCCGCGCTCGCGGATCTTCTCCATGAAACGCGTCGAAGTCACAGCGCGCTCCATCGGCCATACGCCGGGGCCGACCTCCCCACGCGCGATGAACTCACACATGATGGCGGCGTGCCAGCCCGTCAGGCGCTCCATGCCGTTGAATCCGGTCGCCGCGTCATAGCCGTCCACCAGGTCAACGACGAACGCCAGGTCGCGGCCGTCTCTGGCGCCAATGCCCTGCGCGCGCATCACGCACACGTCGATCACCTGCTCGACCTCGATCTGCGGCCCCAGCAGAGCGTGGTAGAACTCGCGCGGGCTGATCCGGCAGCCATCGACGCCGACGGCAATTGGCTCTTCATCGAACAGGCCAAGGTCTTTGAACGCCCTGAACTGGGCGTAGTGGCCCGGGTAGCGACAAATCTTGTTCTCGTAAACCTGCAGCCTGTCACCATAGGTGTATGGCACGGTGGACGTGCCGCCAGAGGCCACGAACGCTTCCAGCTGGCCCAGCCCTTCAAATTCAAGAATCTCCAGCTCGGTGAAGGTATCCACCAGCGTGATCCTGCCGTCGCGGAGGAACACCGCCTGACCGCTGTACTCGTTGGTCAGGCCGTTGATGTGGAATGATGCCTGGTAGCCCCACGGCGCGGGTGGGTCGACCGGCAGCCCGCCATCCCAGATACGCACCTCACGGGGCACAGCGCCGCGCGCCTCAAGCTGCTCCACGGTGTACAGGCCCAGTGTATTGTTCAGCCCCGGCCCCATCCCGCAGTCCGGCACGATGCTGATGCCCGCCGCCTTCGCCTCCGCGTCGCGCTTGAGCTGGTCCAGCACGGTCGCGGTATGCCCGCCCAGGTCAACCATGCTCGTCCCCGCATCCAGCGCGGCCTGCATGCACCCGGGGATGAAGCGGTACGGCACCGCGCACAGGAATACATCCACGTCCGCCAGCAGCCGCACCAGCGCCGCCTGGTCGCGGGCATCCAGCGCCACGCCGGAGGCCACCTCGCGCCCGATCAGACGGTTGATGCGCGCCGCCGCGCGCTCGGCCACAGCGCGGTCAGCATCCGCCAGCACAATGCTCCCCGCACCGCCGCGCAACGCCATGTCATACGCGGCCGCCGTGCCCTGCCGCCCCGCCCCCACCACTGCATACCGGAAACCACTCATCGATTCTCCCCCTCTCCGCGCCTAGCGCGGGTTGAACGTGGCGATCCAGGTGGCGCTGCTGACCTGCAGCACCTCGCCCGACTCAATGTTGAGCTTCCACGTGCCATCCTGGCGGGGGTTGTAGAGCAGCACCCCGCCGCCATCCTCCGTCCAGGCCAGCGGCAGCAGCGGCACCAGCAACTGATTGTAGAGCAGCGCGCGCTGCTCGCCTGCGCGGGCATCCATCAGGGCCAGCATGTAGCGCTCACGACCGCTGGTGGCGCTGTCAACCGCCAGACCGTTGGCCAGGCTGTAGACCGCCCGGCTGCCATCCGGGGCGACCAGCACCCCGCCCGCCAGGGTGTACTGAACGCCCAGCGCCGGGGCGTAGGTGTCGATGCCTGCCGCCAGGTCCCACAGCCGCAGATCGTAGCCGCCCGCTTCCGTGACCCGTTCCAGGCGGGCGAAGTATTGTCCATTCGGGGAAAACCCGGCGCCGCACAGGCAGTTCGGCTCGAAAGGCAGCAGGGCCGGCTGCGGGGCCTCCGCGCCGGCGTCAAGCCGGTAAATGGCCGCGTACTGCGGGTAGAAGAAGAAATCGCCCACACCCTGCGGCTGGCGGTCATAATAGAATACCCAGGCATTGGTCAGCGCCAGCGGCACCACCCGCATGAACGCATCCGGGCCGTCAGTCAGGATGACCCGGGGTGCGGTGCCATCCGCCCGGGCCAGGGTGGTGATCGTCTGCAATCCGCCGCTGACCGCGTTGGTCAGCGTCCAGGCGATCCACTCACCATCCGGGGAAACCACCCAGTCGATGCGCCGCGTCTCCGGCGCGGGCTGGATGAACGGATGCGGCTCGATCCGGCCGCCCGGCCAGGCCCGGTAGATCGTGCCGGTGACCGGATCGCTGTAGATGAGGTAGCCCCCCGCCACCGTGAAGCGCTCCCCGCTCACATCCGCCGTGATCATGCTGCCCGTGACGGAATCGACAAACGTCAGGCGCGTCAGGCCCGCTGCCAGGCCGTCCGCCGCGCGCTGGGCGTAGACCTCCACCGGCCCCTGAGCCTGGACCGGCATAACCCCGGTCAGAAGAATCAGCCCTGCAATGAGTCCCAGCCAGCCCGCTTTACGCATCCACCCGCCCATTCCCGAAATCCCGCTCACGCGCCACACCCTCATCCGGCATCGCGCCCCGTCAGCGCACGCAGCGCCGCCACCACCTGCGGCAGCGATTGGCCGGACGGCGCCTCCAGCCAAACTGCCGCCAGCGCCGTGATCTCGCTCCGCACCGGGTTCGCCTCCACAATCACCGCCCCGCCCCGCCGGGCCACAAACGGCAGTCTGGCCGCCGGCTGCACCACCCCGGACGTACCCACGACCAGCATCACGTCTGCCGCCTCCGCCAGTTGAAGCGCGCGGTTGAACGCGGCCGCCGGGAGGCTTTCGCCAAACCAGACCACATCCGGACGCACCCACCCACCGCAATACGGGCAGGCCGGCGGCCCATCCTCCGGATCAAAACCGGCAAGCGCCGCAACGTCGATCACGGTCGGCTCGCCCCGGCAGGCGTTAAAGCATTTGTTGCGCATGATCGCGCCGTGCAGCGGGATGACGTCCGTGCTGCCCGCCCGCTGGTGCAGATCGTCCACGTTCTGGGTCACGATCACAACCTGCGGCAGCAGGGCTTCTAGATCGGCCAGGGCGCGGTGACCGGGGTTTGGCGCCGCCCGGCGGACCATCGCCCGGCGGTGCTCGTACCAGTCCCAGACGAGCTGCGGGTTACGCCGGAAAGCCCGCGGTGTCGCCAGGTCTTCCGGGTCATACTTCGCCCACAGCCCATCCAGCGCATCCCGAAAGGTGGGGATGCCGCTCTCCTTGCTCACCCCGGCCCCGGTCAGCACAACCAGCCGCCGGCTCCTGGCCAGGATTTCCGCCGCCTGTTGGATGGCACCGCTCGCGCTCATGACGTCTCCTGCTGTTGCCCAACCTCCGCTATTCTAGCACACCCCGCGCCGGTCGGGCGGTCAGCACCCGGCATCAGAAGCGCATCAGAAATGCTGGCTGAGCACAACCCGGAGGGCGATTGGCCGTATACTTGTTCTACCACGGGCTGAAATGACTCCCGCCGCAGGAAGCGCCTGGGCGGGGAGTGCGCAGCAGCCGGTGGGCAACGACCAATCAGCGTAAGGAGTACCTTTCCATGACCGATTTATCATCGGCGCAGCAGGTGTTGGACGCCCGCAGCCAGGCGATCCGGGCGATCGTCGCGGCGGCAGGGCCCGGGGTTGTACGCATCCAGGCCGGTGGACCCGGCGAGCGGCGCGGCGGGCCGCGTGGAGGTCGGCGCGGTCACAGGCCGGACGGTATGCCCGGCAGGCCGCACCGCCATCCGCCCGGCGGGCCGCATGACGAGTGGTCGCCCGGCCGGGCGCGCTCCAACCACGGCTCCGGCTTCATCATCGACGCCGAGCACGGCACGATTGTGACCAATTTCCATGTCGTACGCGGCGCGGAACGGGTGCTGGTCCATCGCACGGACGGCACGCCGCTGCAGGGCACGGTCCTCGGGGCGGATGCCGACGTAGACCTGGCCATCGTTCAGGTGCCGGCGGAGGGCCTCACCGCCCTGCCCTGGGGCGATTCATCGCGCCTGCAGGTGGGTGACTTCGTGCTGGCGCTCGGCAATCCGGATGGAGACGGCACCGTTGTCACCAGCGGCATCGTCAGTGCGCTGGGCCGCGGCCTGCGCGGGCCGTCAGGCCGGCTGCTGGAAGACCTGATCCAGACCGACGCGATCTTCAACCCCGGCATGAGCGGCGGCCCGCTGCTGAACAGCGCCGGGCAGGTGGTGGGCATCAACACAGCCAGCCTGGTGGAAGCACAGGGCATCAACCTCGCCATCAGCAGCGCTGCCGCGCAGCGCCTGATCGCGGACCTGATCGCGTTCGGGCAGGTGCGGCGGCCGGTACTGGGCATCGCCGGGGAGCGCCAGCGGCTGTACGGCGGGCTGGTGCGCCATCACGGCCTGCGCCAGACACACGGCGTGGTCATCCACGACGCCCAGGAAGGCTACCCGGCCGCCCGGGCGGGCATCCGCCGCGGTGACATCCTGATCGGCGCTGACGACCAGGTGGTTGAAGGGCTGGACGACCTGCATCGCATCCTCTCCGGTAAGGCGCACGGCGCGCAGATGAACATTCGCCTGCTGCGCGACCTGGACCTGCTGACACTGGACGTGGTGCTGGACGCCGACTCGCAGCCTGACTGATGCAACACAATGCCCCGGTAGAATCCTCTGCCGGGGCGTTTCTTTTGCGGAGTGGCCCCGCGCCTAGCGCGAATGGCCGATAGTGACGAAGATGGGGTCGGCAGCGGGTTGCTGCTTCTGGGCCTGCTGCTGATCCCACAACGGCGCGGGCTGCGGCTCGCAGCGCTCAAAGATCAGATGGGCGGTGCGGTCTTCAGGATGATCGAACTCGCGTAAGCAGAACGGGCAGACTGACTTCAAACTGATCAACATGCTGTACCATCCCCTGCTCACTATTCACAATAAGCATCTATCTCTTCACCAGAGTCTACGAGGCCCGGGAGCAGCGGGTTTCAATTTCGGGCCGCGCAGACCTCCGCTCAGGCCCTTGCCTGCGCGCTTTGCGTCCTTCGCTTGCCTTTGCGATCTGTGCAGGTCGCTGCTGCGCTTTTCCCCGAAAGCCAACACCCGGTATGATTAGGGCATCACGCGATGCCCGGCAAAGGAGCTTCCCATGCAACAATCCCTGGCAGGTAAAGTCGCCCTGGTGACCGGCTCGGCCCACCGGGTCGGCAAAGTTATCGCCCTCAGCCTGGCGGCGGAAGGCGCGCACCTCATCGTCCACTACCACGGTTCGGACAAGGCCGCCCTCGAAACCGTCCATGAGCTTCAGGCCCTCGGCGTGCGTGCCCTCAGCTACCGCGCCGATCAATCCAACCCGCAGGAGGTCGCCGGGCTGTTTGACGCAATTCGCAGTGAGTTTGGCCGGCTGGACATCCTCGTCAACAGCGCCGGGATGTTCAAGAAAACTGACTTCCTGGAGCTGACCTACGAGGAATGGCAGCGGGTGCTGGACGTGAACCTGACCGGCCCCTTCCTGTGCAGCCAGCAGGCCGCGCGCCTGATGCTGGCCCAGGAGCCGCCCGGCGGGGTGATCATCAACATCATCGACAACAGCGCGCTGCAACCCTGGCCGCAGTTCCCGCACCACAGCGTCGCCAAGTCCGGCGTCCTGATGCTCACCCGGCTGCTGGCCCGGCGGCTGGCCCCCGCCATCCGCACCAACGCCATCGCGCCTGGCCCGGTGCTCAAAGAGCCGGGTCGCACGGACGAAAGCTGGGCCAGGGTGGCCGAGCGTGTCCCGCTGGGGCGCAACGGCACGCCGGAGGACGTTGGCCGCGCGGTGGTGTACCTGGCCCGGGAAGACTTCCTGAACGGCGTGATTCTCAACGTGGACGGGGGCGAACACCTGACCGACAGCGGCTCCCCCCAGAAGCCGCGCGCCGAGTCCCTGTAACGCACGCCGGGGAAAGGATGGCCTGAGCGATGCCTGACGATCGCGTTCTCACCTCCGTGCGCCGCCTGTCCAGCGAAGGACTGGCCACGCTGGATTTCTTCCGGGCCCTCTCTGCCGCAGACTGGGAAGCGCAGGTCTACACCGCCGGCATGGGCTGGACGGTACGCGAAATCCTGTGCCACCTGCTCAATGCCGAGCAGGCCTTCCACCACCTGCTGGTCGACATCCAGACGGGCGGAGCAGGCGCGCCGGAGAACATGGAGCTTGATCGCTACAACGAG
>CAZGYW010000099.1:0-7797 GCA_964530495.1 uncultured Anaerolineae bacterium | reverse complement strand
CAAAAGTCCGCACGCTGTCATTCTCAAAACCCGGGGACGCCGAAAATCCGTTGAGCGTCACTCCATCCAGCAGAACGGTCGCCCCGCTGTTCACTTCGAAGATCAGGAAAGGCACAGCGTCCTCGGCGCGGGACGACCACCCGGTCGTGCCATCGCCGTCCAACAGGCGCTCGGCGCTGTACTCCGCGCCAAAGCTGGAGGAGACCGCTACCACGCTACCCAGCACGTTATCGCAGACCCCCGTCTGCGGCCCGGAGTCACCCGCGATCACGGAGGCGCTGCCGAACGTCGCTCCGCTGATGGCCAGCGTGTAACGCCCCGCCCCGCCATCTTCAAAAGCGCGCACCAGCACGATATACAGGCTGTCCGCCGGGGTGGTGAAGGTCAGCCCGGAATCGGTGCGGGCCGGCAGCTCGAACAGGGCGGGATCATGATCGTCATTGCTGGCCAGCAGCGCGCCGTCCAGATCGTAGACCTCCAGCACCGCATCGAACTCGGCGCTGGCCAGGGTGATGGTCACGCTGGCATCCGCCTGGGCAGGGAAGCTGTACGCTTTGCGCGCCGCCCGGCGCTCCTGGAGCGTCAGGCTGCCCTCCACCACGGCGCCGCTGGCGTTCTCCAGAATGGTGACCGGAGTCTGATCGATCACGTCCGCGCCGGAGAGGGTGAGCGTATAGTCCCCGCTGTAGGCCCAGTTGACGCTGGCCACGCGCACGATCATCAGGTCGCTGGCTTCCGGCGTGAAGGCAAGCGCCGCATCGCGCGGGGAAGGCAGCCCGTAGTTGCCCTCATAATCGTCATTGGTGGCCACCATCTGCCCCACCGCATCGAGCACCGTCAGCGTGGGGTCAATGGCCGGCGCGGAAAGCGTCAGCACGACCGGCTGCCCGGCGCTGACCCGCACCAGCACATCGCTGGCCGGCTCAAACGCCTTGAGCGTCCCGGTGAGGGTAACAGGCCCGGCATCCTGCGCGCGCGCCGGCAGCGGCAGTAAGAACAGGCACAGCAGCAGAAGGGTGATTGTGCGTCTCATCAGAACAGGAAGGGCAGCAACACGCGGCTGTACGGGACCCAGGCCGCCAGGCTGATCGCCAGGGCGGCCCACGGCCAGCGCGTCGCCAGCAGGGCGAAGGCGGGCATCATCCCGTAGAAAGTCGCATACGGCACAAAAAACTGCCAGGCCAGCACACCGATCACCACATCCTTGCGGCGGAAGGCCAGGTAAGCCAGCCCCAGCCCAATAGCCCACGCGATCAGGCGCGGGACAAGCCGTGAAATGGCAACATTAACCCGGTTGCCCCACTCGCCAAGCGAGTTGCCCATCACCGCGGCGAGCATCTTTTCCACCCAGCCGGGCCAGATCACCAGCGCGACAGCGATCACCACCAGCACCACCACCCCGCCCCACAGGATCTCGCGCCAGCGGAACCCGAACCAGGCGCCCAGCGCCGCCTGCGGCTTGACCAGCAGAAACGGCCCGCTGGCGACCGGCGGCACCAGCAGCCCGATCACGACGATCCACTCCAGGCTGATCTCCAGGGCTGTATCATAGGCCAGGGAGGACGTCAGGACCAGGACCACCGTCCAGAATCCGCCCCCGAAGCGGTAGATCAGGAGCACCAGGAGCACGAAGTACACCACCATCTGGGCCAGCACCGACCATTCAAAGGGCAGCAGCGCCAGCGGCGCCACGATCACCGCGCCCCACGGCACGTTTGTGTACAGCCCTCCCGCGTAGGGATCAGCCAGAGCTGCATCCAGCCGCGTGTAGATGTTGTACTGGTCGCCCCACATCCCGATCCCGGTCGTGAAGCTCACCCGGCTGGCCACCAGAAACCAGAACACGGCCAGCCCGGCAGCCAGCGCCAGCGCCGCCCGGAAGCGCGGGCGCGCAGGCAATTCCGCCCAGGCCAGCGGCAGGCTCGCCGGGTTGCGGCGGGCATCAGTGCCGCCATCAGTTCGCTGCGCAGCCTCAGCCATCCCCATCCCGTCACGCTCCCAGCACAAACGGCAGCGCCACCCTGCCGTACAGCAGCCACAGGGCCAGGCTGATCGCCAGCGCGATCCGCGGCCAGCGCGCCGCCAGCAACGCGAATGCGGGCAGAATGCCGTACAGCGTGGCATACGGCACGAAAAACTGCCACGCGAACACACCCAGCACGGGGTCGCGACGGCGGAGGGCCAGCGCCGCCAGCCCGATCCCGATCGCCCAGGCCAGCGGCTGCGGCAGCAGGTTCGAAAACGCGATGTTGATCCGGCTGCCCCATTCGCCCAGTGTATTGACGCGAATGGCATCGGCCATGCCCGCGATCCAGCCCGGCCACAGCAGCAGGGAGGCGGCCACCACAACCAGCACCACCAGCCCGCCGCGCAGCCATTCCCGCGGCGCAAAACCGAACCAGTAACCGAGCGCGGCCTGGGGCTTGACCAGCAGCAGCGGCCCGCTCCACTCCCGCGGCACGAGCAGGCCCAGCGCCACGATCCACTCCAGGTTGATTTCCAGCGCCGTGTCGAAGGCGATGGCCGAGGTCAGGACGATCAGCACCGCCCCGAACCCGCCCTCAAAACGGTAGATCACCGCCGCCAGCAGCGCGAAGTAGAGCGCCATCTGCAGGAGGACGGCCAGGCTCTCCGGCAGCAGGCCGAACGGCAGTACGAGCAGGCTCGTCCACGGCACGTAGGGCCAGACCAGCACGTACGGGGTCGCCAGGTGATCGGCCGCCTGCAGGAATGTCCGGCGCTGGTCGGACCACACGGTGACGCCCGTCGCCTGCGCGAAGAGCAACGCGACCAGCCACCAGCCGATCGCCAGTCCGACCGCCATCAGCAGCGCGCGGCGGAAGCCCGGCCGGCGGGTGTAGTCCGGCAGCCTGGCGGTGAGTGGCGCGGGTTTCGCGGTCGTTACGCTGAGCATCGCGGTGGTTCGTGCCTGTCCATAACGTGAGGGCGGCGCAGCCGCAGACGAAGCCAGCCCTGAGTGTACAGAAGAACCGGCAAAAGGGGCAATGATGAGACCCTCAGAAAAACCAAACCGCAAAGTCCGCAGAGGCAAAACAAAGGACGCAGAGAATCCTTTTTGAAAGCATTCCTCTGCGTCCTTGGCTCTTTGCTTTGCGACCTTTACGGTTGGCCTTTGGCTATTGGCGGTTAGCTCTCCGTGGCGGAGGGCTGCGCCGCTTCCGCCGTCCGGCCATTGGAGGAGCCACCCGCTTCCAGCACTTCGGCCCGCCGCCGGAACTGGCTCATGTACAGGTCGTAGTACGCGCCCTGCTGGGCCAGCAGACTGTCATGCGTGCCGCGCTCGATGACGCGCCCGTCGTCCACCACGAGCACCTGGTCCGCATTGCGGATCGTGCTCAGCCGGTGGGCGATCACGAAGCTGGTGCGGCCCTGCATCAGCCCGGCCAGGGCCTGCTGGATCAGGCGCTCGGTGCGCGTGTCCACGCTGCTCGTCGCCTCGTCCAGGATCAGGATGCGCGGGTCGCTCAGCGCCGCGCGCGCGATCGAAAGGAGCTGGCGCTGGCCCTGGCTCAGGCCCGTGCCGCGCTCACCCAGCACCGTAGCGTAGCCGTCCGGCAGGCGTTCGATGAAGGTATCCGCCCGGGCCAGCTTCGCCGCCGCCTTCACTTCCTCATCGGTCGCGCCCGGCCGCCCGTAGCGGATGTTCTCCATCACGCTCGTGCTGAACAGGAACGTATCCTGCAGGACGATGCCGATCTGCTCGCGCAGGCTGCGCATGGTCACGTCCCGCACGTCGATGCCGTCGATCTTCACCGCGCCGTTGCACACGTCATAAAAGCGCGGGATCAGGTTGATGATCGTGGTCTTGCCCGCGCCGGTCGGCCCCACAATCGCCACCAGCTGGCCGGGGGCCGCCTCCAGGCTGACATGGCTGAGCACCGGCTCACCGGGGTTGTACTCCGCGCACACATCCTCGAACGTCACCCGCCCGGTGATCGCCGGCAGCACGCTCGCGTCCGGCTTATCCTGCAGGTCTGGAACGGTATCCAGGATGCCGAAGATGCGCTCGCCACCCGCGATCGCGCTCTGGATGGTCGTCCACTGCACCGAGATCTGGGCCACGGGCTGGTTGATGCGCTGCACGTACTGGATGAAGGTGATGATCAGGCCGAGCGAGATCGTCGCCCCGGCCAGGGTGCCATCCCCGACCAGCAGCGCCCAGCCGCCCACGCCAACCACGATCGCCAGCGAGACGTAGCCCAGCGATTCCAGCAACGGGTTGAGCGCGCTGGTGAAGGCCACCGCGCGGATGTTGGCATCCCGGTTGGCGGCGTTGGAAGCCCGGAACTGCTCGATGTTCTCGTCCTCGCGGCTGAAAGCCTGCACCTCGCGCACGGCGGCGATACCTTCCTGCAGATCGGCGTTGACCGATCCCATCTCCTTGCGGGCGCGGCGAAATGCGGTCCGCGCCTGCCCGGAGAAGTAGCGCGTCAGCACCACCATCACCGGCAGAACTGCCAGGCTGACCAGCGTGTAGACCACGCTGCGGGTCAGCATCGTGTAGATCACCCACACGATCAGCACGGCACTGCTGAACACGTTCATCAGGGCGAAGCTGAAGGCCTGCTCGATGGTCGTGGCATCGTTGGTGAAGCGGCTCATCAGGTCGCCCGCTTCGTGCTTGCTGAAGTAGTTCAGAGAGAGGCGGTGGATGTGCTTGAACACGTCCACGCGCATCTCGCGCAGGGCGTTGGCCCCCACCCAGCGCATGATGTAGAACATCGCGCCGGAGAGCATGGCCGAGGCCACGAACAGCCCGGTGATCAGCAGCACCAGCCCGCCCAGCCCGGCGATCACGTCATCCGCCGGGGTTTCGCCGGTCACCGGGGTGGTGTACCAGCAGTTGGAGGCCAGCGCCGCGTCCTCGCCGCCCATCAGGGCTGCGCTGGCCGAACCGCCCAGGCGCGGCGTGATGTAGCAGTCAAAGACCTGCCCGGTCAGGTCCGGCGCCTTGACCTGCATCCAGGTACTGAGCAGCACCAGCACGACCATCGCCAGCAGCATCACCCGGTACGGCTTGAAATACTCACCAAAGCGGCGCAGCGTCTTGCCCACGCTCTGCGGCTTAAGGGCTTCCTGTTCCAGCAGCCGGTGCGGTCCACCCATCATGCCCATTACGCCACCTCCTGGCCGGCAGCCACTGCTGCTGCGCCGTCAGCGTCCAGCGGCGTATCTTCCACCAGCTGAGACGTGTAGATTTCTGCGTACAACTCGCTCTGTTCCAGGAGCTCCTCATGCTTGCCGGAAGCCGCGATCCGGCCCTGATCCAGGACCAGGATCTGGTCGGCATTGACCACGGTGCTGATCCGCTGGGCGATCACGAAGCTGGTGCGGCCTTTCATCAGCCGGTCCAGCGCCTGCTGGATGTGGATTTCGGTCGTCACGTCCACGCTGCTGGTCGAATCGTCCAGGATCAGGATGTGCGGGTCCATCAGCAGGGCGCGCGCGATGGCGATGCGCTGCTTCTGCCCGCCACTGAGGGTCGTGCCGCGTTCGCCCACCGGCGTGTCATACCCCTGTGGGAATTCCATGATGAAATCGTGGGCCGCGGCGGCTTGCGCTGCGGCCTCGATCTCCGCCTGGCTGGCATCCGGTCGCCCGAAGGCGATGTTCTCCCGGATCGTACCGCCGAACAGGGTTGTCTCCTGCAGCACAATCCCGATCTGGCGGCGCAGGCTCTCGATGGTCACATCGCGGATGTCTGCCCCGTCGATCTTGATCGCGCCCTCCGACACGTCGTAGAAGCGCGGGATCAGGTTGATGATCGTCGTCTTGCCGCTACCGGTCGCACCAAGCAGGGCCACGGTCTGGCCCGGCGTGGCGGTGAAGCTGACCTCAGCGAGCACCGGATCACCGCTCTTGAAGTACCGGAAGGTCACATCCTCGAACGTCACTTCACCGCTGATGGATGGCATCTCCACCGCACCGGGGCGGTTCGTCACATCGTTCTCGGCATCCAGGATGTCAAATACACGCTGCGCGGAGGCGGCGGCCTGGGACATCATGGAGATGATCATGCCGAGCTGCCCCAGCGGGAAGAACACGAACATCAGGTACAGGCTGAACTTCTGCCACTCGCCGATGGTCAGCGTACCGTACACGATCTGCTGCCCGCCGAAGTACAGCACGGCGGCCTGGCCCAGGTTCGCCACCAGGAAGATCACGGGGAACAGGAACGAGAAGACACGCGCCACCTTCAGCGACTGCTGCAGGTGCGACTCGACGGCACCCTCGAAGCGGACCGCCTCCTGCGGTTCCTGCACGAACGCCTTGACCAGCTTCAGCCCGGCCAGGTTCTCCTGCAGGATGGTGTTCAGCGCGGAGAGCCGCTTCTGCAATTCGGCGAACAGCGGCTGGGCCAGCCGGCCGAAGACCATGAACAGCCCCATCGCAATCGGCAGCGTGGGCAGCACCACCAGCGTCAGTCGCCAATTGCTCGTGACAAGGATTACCAGGGTCACCACCAGCAGGATCACGGCCTGCAGCGTCATCACCAGCCCCTGCCCGATGAACATCCGCAGCCGTTCGACATCATCCGTGGCGCGGATCATGAGCTGGCCGGTCTGGTTCTTGTCGTGATAGCTAAAGGACAGGCGCTGAATTTTGCTGAATAGCTCGTTGCGGAAGTCGAAGGCCAGATACTGGGAGACCTTCTCCGCGTAGAAGCCCTGCAAAAAGGCGAACAGCGCGCGCACGACGGAGAATACGAGGATCGCCGCCAGCGCCACAAGCAGCGCAGAGAAAGCCGTGTCCGCGTCGATCTGCAACTGCTCAAGGGTGGTGCCCATCGCCGCGGCGGCCAGTCCCCGGGCCAGTTGCGGCAGGGCCAGCACCTGGTCGGCGACATAGCCGCTGGTGATGGCGTCAATCACGTTCTGGAGCAGCTGCGGGATGGCAAGCTGGGCCAGCGTGGCAACCAACAGGCTGCCGTAAGCCACCAGCGCCATCTTCCGGTGCCGCCCCAGGAAGCGGATACCCCGCATGAGCTGCGGGAAGCCGCTCGCCGGCGCATCCTTCGGCCCACGGCGGCCACCCTGCTTTCGTCCCGGCATCGCGTTTTCAGCCAAGGTGCTCTTCCTCCTTGATGACTGGTATGTCGTCCTCAGTCGGCTCAGCCGCCTCGCCCAGGTTGGCGCGGATGCGCTCCAGCATCGCCTGCAGGCTGTCGCGTTCCGCGGCGCTGAACCCGGCGAAGGCCCGTTCTTCAATCGCGGCCAGGATCTTCGGGAACTCGTCCAGCAGCTCCCGGCCCGCCGCGGTCAGATGCACGAGCAAGGCGCGCGCGTCCTGCGGATGCGGTGTGCGCGTCACCAGCCCGCCGCGTTCCATGTCCGCCAGCGTCTTGCTGATGCTGGCTGCCGTCACCCCCAGGGCCTGGCGCAGCGCGGTGGCGGTCATGCCGGACGGGTTGTGCGCCAGCTGGCCGAGGAGCATGCCCCAGCTGCGGTTAATCCCGGCGCTCTGGGCGTGCCGGCCGAACTCTCGCCCCATGGCCCGCATCGTGTGAAAAACCTGGTGGGCCATGCTATCCGTAGCAAAAGGCGGCGATGGTGGCTCGCGCACGGGTCCGCACTCCTTCCGGCGTGTCTGGCGCAGATAGTTAGTTAGTTAACTAACATAGCGGCAGCATCATAGCACAGGAGCGCAGCCGGAGTCCATACCCGCCCCCGGTTTCATACGATCTTCTCATGAAGACGGGATAGATGCATCATTACCGGGCCATCGGACTCTCCAGGACAGCATCAGGGTGGTTCGCGTCAAATGTCACGCATTTGC
>CAZGYW010000098.1:0-7855 GCA_964530495.1 uncultured Anaerolineae bacterium | reverse complement strand
ACTGCTTAGCTGCCGATGCCGGACTGCAGCGCGATTGCCGCCGCCGCATTCGACGCCTGGACGCCATCACGGCCGGCCAGGTAGATTTCCATCACGGTTGCGAAGTTGTTCATGAAGCTTTCCGGGGCAGCCGCGCCATGCGCCAGGCTGCCGACGATGGCGTTGGAAGCCCAGTCCGCTGCCGCCGACTGCAGGTACGGGTTGTACAGATCGGCGTTGGTCACGTCGCCCTGCAGGTTGGCCGGGATCGAACCCTTGAGCGGGTTGAAGATATCCTGGCCCTCGGCGGAGCCGAGCAGCGCGAGCCAGGCCAGCGTAGCGTCACGGTTGGGGGCGCCCACAGGCAGGCCGAAGCTATCGGACAGCATCATGAACACGCCCTCGGTGCCAGGGGACGGCGCCCAGCCGAAGCCCTCACCGGGGACGAGGCCCAGGGTGGTGACCATGTAGCCCGCGGCCCAGTCGCCCATGATGTTGAAGGCGGCGGTGCCACCGACGACCATATCGGTCGCCTGCTGCCAGGACAGGCCGGCGGCGTCCTCATTGGTGCAGTCCAGGACCTGGCCAAAGACATCCCACATGGCGACGACGTCGGCATCCGTCCAGGGCTTGGTGCCATCCCACAGGCCGTTCCAGCCCTCGACGCCCAGCTCAGACAGGGCGATGCTTTCCCACAGGTGGGTGACGGTCCAGTTCTCGCCGAGCGAGAGCGGGGTGACGCCCGCTGCCTGGATGGTCGGGCAGACCGCCAGGAAGTCGGCCCAGGTGGCCGGAACTTCGACGCCCCACTCAGCCAGCTTGGCGGGCACGTACCACAGCACGTTCGAGCGGTGGATGTTCACCGGGACGGACCAGATGCCCTCATCGGTGCTGATCAGGTCGAGCAGGCCCTGGGGGAAGGACTCCATCCAGCCCTGTTCCTCGAACAGCGGGGTCAGGTCTTCCATACGGTCGGCCACGACCCAGGTGCCGATCAGTTCCTGGCCGGCGTGAACCTGGAACGAGTCCGGCGGATCGCCACCCAGCATGCGGGTCTTGAGCACGGCCTTGGCGTTGACGCCGGAGCCGCCGGTGACGGTGGCGTTGATCAGCTCAACATCAGGGTACTTCTCAGCATACCTGGCAATCAGGGCTTCCAGCGCGGGGCCTTCGTCACCGGACCACCAGGAGAAAATCTCCAGCTCGCCGGTAGGACCCTGGGCCAGCGCCAGGCTGGAGACGCCCAGCATCAGACTGACAACCAGGACAAGGTTAAAGAGTTTCTTCATCGTTCTTCTCCTCAAGAAATTGGGAAACAGTTGTGGACAGCCACGGTTCACCGGGGACGGTCTTGCCATCGCCAGCAACCAGTACCGTCCGGATACATTATACTATGAGTCAGGGTATTCATGCATAACTTGCTCGCAGGTTGCCGCGCGCGGTGTGGCAGGAATCAAACGGGGGACGCACCAGACGTCCCCCCGTACTCAAGAAGCGTTCAGCCCTCAGCGTTCAGCAATCAGCTTCTGGCTTTTAGCTCTTAGCTGAAAGCTGATAGCTAATAGCTAATCGCTAACAGCTAATCGCTGTTTTATGGCAACATACTGACCGTCTCGGCGGCGATCTCCGGGTTGAAGTTCAGGACGGTGACCGTGCCGTAGATGAAGGCCACGACACCCAGCGCGATCCCGATCCAGGCCAGCGCGCGCCGGTTGCGGTTGATGCCCTGGAAATCGGTCAGGACCTGGTAGGCGCCGGTCAGGGCGTGCACCAGGACGGTCGCCAGGAAGGCGATGTCGATCACTTTCCACACCGGGTTGGCCAGGCGCTCGGCGATCCGGCTGAAGTCGATGTGGAACGGCGGGTAGTGCACCACGATCATGTGGATGGTCAGGAAGATCAGCAGGCCGATGGCGCTCCAGCGCTGCAATTGGAAGATACGCATCAGGTTCCCCCTAGAGTGTTTCCAGCATGAACAGGAAGATCGGCAGGCCGCCCGCGATGACGAGGATGACCGAGACGGCCATCACGGCGTAGAACATGCTCTGGCGGTAATCTGTGACGTCGAAGTAATGCACGATCAGCAGCCGGATGCCGTCAAAGGCGTGGTAGACGACCGCGGCCAGCAGGGCGATTTCCGCCAGCTTGAAGAACGGCTGCTGCAGGAAGTTCATCGCCTGGTCGAAGCTGGCGTTCCCGGCGTTGACCGTCCCGATGGCGATGATGTGCATGCCCAGGTACAGCACCAGGGCCATGCCTGAGATGCGGCGAAACAAGAAGCTGACAAATCCGGTGGTTTTGTACATGTGACGTTCCCTTTCGTGAGCCGCTTACTTCGCCTTGATCGGCTGGTCGAGCGTCTTCTGGCGTTCGGCGCGGGCCGCTTCAAACGCCTGGCGCTTCTGGGCCAGCTTGCGCAGCGTCTCAATCGCCCGGGTGGGGTTGAGATGCTTGGGGCAGGCATCGATGCAGTTGAAGATCGTGTGGCAGCGGTAGACGCCGTCGCTGCCGGCAATGTCGGCCAGGCGCTCGCCCGGCGCGCTGTCGCGCGGGTCCATCACGCGCAGGAAAGCCTTGAGCAGCGCGTGCGGCCCGATGTATTCCTTGGTGGTGCCGACCACGGTGCAGGCCGAGTAGCACGCCCCGCACATGATGCAGTGCTCGGCGTCCTTGAGGGCGGCGACCTCTTCCTCGCTCATGCGGAATTCTTTTTCCGGCACGTTGGCGGGCGGGATCAGCCACGGCTTGACGCGCATGTACTGCGCCCAGAAGCTGGTGCGATCCACCACCAGGTCCTTGATGATCGGCAGGTAGGGCAGCGGCCGGATCGTGACCTCATTGTTGGCGTTGAGATGGGCTTTGACCGGCTGCTCGCACACCAGCATATTGCGCCCGTTGACGCTCATCGCGCAGGAGCCGCAGATGGCGTGCCGGCAGGAACGGCGGAAGGTCAGGCTGCCGTCCTGCTCGTATTTGATCTTATGCAGCGCGTCCAGGATGGTCATGCCCTGCTCCCACTGCAGCTTGAAGCTCTGCAGGTAGGGCTTGGGGTTGACGTCCGGGTTGAAGCGCTGGACGCGCACGGTAATGGTCAGGGGGGAGTCTGTAGTGGACATAAGGGTCTCCTCGTAGCAGTCAGCAGCGGGCCGGAGCCGCGCGGCAGACTAGTACTTGCGCTCCTGCGGCGGGTATTTTTCCCAGTCGATGAACACTTCCTTGAAGCTGAGCCTGGGGGCTTCCGCGCCGTTTTTGTGGGCCACGGTGTGCTTGAGCCAGTTCTCATCGTCGCGTTTGCGGTAGTCGGTGCGGTAGTGCGCGCCGCGGCTTTCCGTGCGAGCCAGGGCGCTCTCCACGATCACTTCAGAGAAGGTGAGCAGGTGCTCGGTTTCCAGCGCGCCCAGCAGGTCGGTATTGAAGCGCTTGCCGGTGTCCATGATCCGCGCGTTCTCAAAGCGCGCCTGCAGGGCCTTGATGTCCTTGAGCGCGATGCGGAGCTTTTCGTCATCCCGGTAGATGCCGGCGTTGCGGGTCATCGTCCACTTCAGTTCCTCGGCGATGGCTGACCAGGAGTCGGCCTGCTTGCCCACCGGTTCGGAGGTGAAGTGCTTGATGCGCGCCTCCGCCCTGCTGGCATAGTCGCCCTCGATTGGCTGAAGCTGCGCGCCGCCCTTGATGAATTCCGCGATGGCGAAGCCCGCCCGGCGCCCGAACACGGAGGCGTCCAGCAGGCTGTTGGTGCCCAGCCGGTTAGCGCCGTGGACGCTGATGCACGAACACTCGCCACCGGCGTAGAAGCCCACAACCGGGGTGCCCTGCGCGTCGGCGATGACCTGGCAGTTCACGTCCGCCGGGATGCCGCCCATGCTGTAGTGGGCGGTGGGCTGGATGGGCGCCAGATCGTCAATGATGTCCACGCCGGAGAAGTTGAGCGCGATCTCGCGCACCTGGGGCAGGCGCTCCATGATCTTGTCGCGGCCCAGGTGGCGCAGGTCCAGCCAGATGCCTTCTTTGTCCGGGCCGATGCCGCGCCCTTCGTTGATCTCGGTCTGCTCGGAACGGCTGACCAGGTCGCGGGGGGCCAGCTCCATCTTGTCCGGCGCGTACTTCTCCATAAAGCGCTCGCCGTTGGCGTTGAGCAGGTACCCGCCCTCACCGCGGCAGGCCTCGCTCATCAGGATGCCGTGGCCGTAGACGCCGGTCGGGTGGAACTGGACGAATTCCATGTCCATCAGGGGCACGCCCGCGTTGTAGGCGATGGCCACGCCGTCCCCGGTATTGGCGTAGGCATTGGACGTGATCGCGTAAGCGCGGCCGTAGCCGCCGGTGGCGAACATCACCGCCTTGGCGCGCATCACGTAGACCTGGCCGCTGGCGACGTCCATCGCGACGATGCCTTTGCACACGTTGTCCTCAACGATGAGGTCCATCGCGTACCACTCGGCGTAGAACTTGACGCCGTTCTTGAGCGCCTGTTCGTGCGCGGTGTGGAGCAACACATGGCCGGTCCAGTCCGCGGAATCGTTGGCGCGCGGGGTGCTGTGCCCGCCGACGCGACGCTGGGCGATACGGCCGTCCGGCGTGCGGCTGAAGACTGCGCCCATGTGCTCGTATTCGAACATGATGTCAATGGCGTCCTTGACCATGATCTCGATGGCATCCTGGTCACCGAGCCAGTCGGAGCCTTTGATCGTGTCGAACATGTGCAGTTCCCAGCTATCGATTGGCTCGTCGCCGGGGGGAATCTGCTCCAGCGGGCCGCGGGGACCGGTGCCGGCCACAGGGCGCACGTTGTTGAGCGCAGCGGCGATGCCACCCTGGGCCGCGCCGCTATGGGAGCGCAGCGGATGGATCTTGGAAATGACGGCGATATCTTTGACGCCCTGCTGGCTGGCGATCAGTGCCGCCCAGGTGCCGGCCAGGCCGGCGCCAACCACAATGGCGTCATGGGTGATGACATTTGCAGTGGACATAGTCTCCCTCAGATCCTGGTGGCGGGTCGCCGGCCGCCGGGGACTGCGCGGCCCAGCGCACGCCAGGCTTGATACAGATGATTTCGACCACCGTTGTAGGGTTCGCGATTGCCGGAAGGATGCCGATCCGGGCGACCTGGCCCGGCCCAGCCTGCACACTCATGATTATAACACTAGGCGACGACCGCCCCCGGCATAAGTGTCAGTCATCACGATTCAGGCAGATATGCGTCGCTGGTCTGGGGGAGGATAACGCCTTTTACGCAGGGACGCTGCCCCGGCTGCCGGGGCAGCGTCCCCACAGTCATTTTCAGTTAGCGTCCGGCGGGATTACCAGAGGCCGAGGATCTTCCACCAGACGCCGCCGATGCCCAGCCAGATCACGATGTTGATCACGCTGACGATGAAGCCCAGCCTCCACCAGTCCGGCAGCTCCACATAGCCCGGGCCAAAGAGGACGGGCGCGGGGCCGGTGCCGTAGTGGGTCATGGCGCTGAACAGGTTGCTGAAGAAGGCCAGCACCAGCGCGGCCAGCAGGGGCGGCGCGCCGGCGGCGATGGAGACGGCCAGGAAGGCCGCGTACATCGCGCTCACGTGCGCCGTGTTGCTGGCGAACATGTAGTGGCTGTAGAAGTAGACCAGGGCCAGGATCAGGAAGGCCACGACCCAGTTCATGCCCCCTACCAGGCCACCCATGGTATCGCTGAACCACGGGATGAAGCCCAGCGTGCTGAGGAAGGTCGCCATCATCACCAGCGCGGCGAACCAGGTCAGCGTGTCCCAGGCGCCCTTCTCATTCAGGACGTCGGCCCAGGTCAGCACGCCGCTAACCAGGAGCACGGCCAGGCCGAGCAGGGCGGTCGTCGTGGCGTTGATTTTGGTCGATCCGGCGGTGATCCACAGGACCAGCAGCAGGACGAACACACCCAGCATGATCCACTCGCTGGTCTTGACCGCGCCCATTTTCTTGAGCTGTTCATTGGCGATCTGGGGAGCTTTGGGGGTCTCGGTGATCTCCGGCTTGTAGAGCTTGAACAGCACCCAGGGGATGACGATCAGGCTGATGATGCCGGGGACGATGGCGGCGGTGGCCCAGTTGGTCCACGTGATCTCAACGCCCTGGTCGGCGGCCAGCGTCTGGGCCAGCGGGTTGGCGGCCATGGCCGTCAGGAACATGGCGCTGGTGATGTTGGTCCCCTGGAAGGCGGCCTTGGTCAGGAAGGCGCCAATTTTGCGGGCGGTGCCGTCATCCGGCTCGCTGCCGTAGGCGCTGGCGATCGAGCGCAGGATGGGGAAGACCACGCCACCCGCGCGGGCGGTGTTGCTGGGGATGGCCGGGGCCAGCACCAGGTCGGTGGCGATCAGGCCGTAGCTCAGGCCCAGGGTCTTCTTGCCCAGCACGCGCATAAACATGTAGGCGATGCGCGCGCCCAGGCCGGTCTTGATGAACCCGCGCGACACAAAGAAGGCGGCCACGATGAGCCAGATGGTCGTATTGCGGAAGCCATCCAGCGATTGCGCGATCGTGAGCGTGCCGGTGAGGGCGGTGAGCACGATGGCGATCATGGCGATCGCGCCCATCGGGAGCGGCTTGGTGATCAGGGCGACGATGGTGCCCACGAAGATGGCGAACAGATGCCAGGCGTTGGTGGCGTTATAGGCATCCTTGCCCGCGTTGGCCACAAAGTCCACCAGGGACTGCGGCGGCGGCAGGATGTACAGGATCAGGCCGACAGCGACGGCAATCAGTGCTGGGACGAGCTTGATCTCAAAAAGCCCATCCTCTTTCTTAGATGCAGCGGTCATCAGATACTCCTTGCTAGGTAGCTGGTAGCGAGGCCAGTTGTGGCTTCTAGCAAAAATCTAATCTACGCCATGACTTTTGATAAGTGCCACAAATCATAGATTCCGGGTGATATCTGCCGGGCCGGGGCACAGCCTTCGGGTACAGGAATTGGAAGAGTATCTGGATCTGGGGATGAGTGGCGCTACTCAGCCGCAGCAGGAGCACGGCGGTGCCCCATCCGTTTGTGGGGGCAGCCCGGTTGCCAGCTCATAGCGGCGCGGCAGCCTGACCACGAACGGGCATTCCGTCCGCGAGCCGCACAGCACGCACGATCCGGCGGTGTCACCCGCCTCGCGCAGCTTACCTTTGCGCACCCAGTACTCGATCATGGCTTCCAGCATGCCCGGTTCGACGCCCAGGAGGCGGGCCATCTCCGGCAGGCTGAGCGGCTGCGGGCTGAACTCGAACAGCTCGAGGACTTGTTTCAGGAGCGTTGCCATCGGCAGGGGCCTCCTCCGGTGATCCTAAGCGAACCCGAGCAGGGAGCCGACCTGGAAGACCAGGGTGGCGGCCAGCCAGGCCACGCCCAGCGTGTAGCCAACCTGGTAGAGCGTCCAGCGAGTCCCGAATTCGTGGCGCATGGCGGCGGTGGTGGCCATGCAGGGCACGTAGAGCAGCACGAAGACGTTGAAGGCCACGGCCGCCAGCGGGGTGAAAGCGTGGCGCAGGGCGGCCTGCAGGGCGGAGGTATCCTCCACCGGGCCTTGCTCCGCCAGGAAGTGGATGTGCGGCACGTCCACCCCGGGCAGCAGGCTGATCGTGCGCGGAATGATGTTGATGAACTCCTCAATGGTGAGGAGGGTGGCCCGGCCAAAATCGGCGACTATCGCCTGCAGATCGTCCGCGAAGGTGGGCGGCGGGCCTTCCGGCGCGGGCGGGACGTGCTCGCCCAGGTAGAGCTGGCTCAGGGTGGAGATGACGGCTTCCTTGGCCACAAAGCCAGTGACCAGCGCGCCGCTGGCGCCCCAGTTGTCAAACCCGGCCGGGGCAAAAATCGGCGTGATCAGCTTGCTCAGGGCGCCAAACAGGCTGTCTTCCATCGCCACGGTGTTGAAGGCTC
>CAZGYW010000097.1:0-7913 GCA_964530495.1 uncultured Anaerolineae bacterium | reverse complement strand
TGTACAAGCAGCTCGGCTGGCTGGCCAACCGGCTCAATGCGGGTTACTACGGCTGGCGGCTGCGCGGCGAGCGATCGTTCACGTTTCCGGAGGGTATCCGCGTTAACTATGGGGCGGGGCTGAACGCCGGGACAGTGGCGGTGCAGTACGCGCTCAGCCTCAACCAGACCTATGACTCCTGGCTGCGGGAAGTCGGGCCGGACGGTTTCTACAGCCTGTACGTGCGCCTGTTCGGCGATCCGTTCGCCTACGCGGTGGAGCCGGTGCTGCCCGCGGATCTGGTTCAGCCGGCGCTGCTGCTGCCCTTTGCTTCCGGTGAGCTGTGGTACTACACCGGCGGACCGCATGGCGCGTATGCCGCCGGGAGCGCCTGGGCCGCGGTGGATTTTGCGCCGCCGGGCGACGAAAACACGGTGGGATGCTACATCTCGCCGCAGTGGGCGCGCGCCGTGGCGAATGGCGTCATTGCGCGCAGCGAGCGCGGGTTCGTGGTGCTGGACCTTGATGGTGACGGCAACGAGACCACCGGCTGGACGATTGTATACCTGCACCTGGCTTCGGAAGGGCGCATCCTGCCGGGGACGGTGGTGCGCGCGGGCGACCCGCTGGGCCGCCCCTCCTGCGAGGGCGGCGTTTCCTACGCGACCCACCTGCACATCGGGCGGCGCTACAACGGGGAGTGGATTCCGGCGACCTGCCATCACTGCGCGCCGGGTGTGCCCAGCATGCCGTTTGTGATGGGCGATTGGACAGTAGTGGGCTGGGAAGGGCAGGAGTACCAGGGGGCGATGGTTCTGGGGAACGAATACCGGCAGGCCGAGCAGGGCCGCGACACGCCGATCAATGAGATGCAGTGGTAAGCGGGGGCGGAGAGGATTCTGGCAGGATGCGAAAGTGGAACTGGCGGCTGGCCGGGCTAAGCGGTTTCGTGCTGGTGATTCTGATGGTGACAATCACTCTGGCACCCGTGGTAACGGCCGCGCCGCTGCTGCAGTTCAGTCCGACCCCGGCACCGGTAGTGCTGCCCAGCGCCAGCCCTACCGTTGAAGTGCTGGTCACGGCGACGGCGACCCGGACAGCGACTCCGGTCGGGCCGGCGCTGGCGGAAGCGCTGGTGGAAGGGACGAACGTACGGGCCGGCCCGGATATTGCGGCCGAGCGGCTGGGGCAGATCAATCCCGGCACCACATACCCGATCATGGGCCGGGCGGAAGGCACGCGGTGGTACCGGATTCAGTTCCCCGATGCGCCCAATGGCATTGCCTGGGTGTACGAAGAAGTGGTGTCGATTTCCGGAAATGTGGACGCGATCCCGGAAATCAAGACATCCACCCTGCCCACGGTGGATGTGGGGCGGGCGCAGGCCACCCAGACAATTGAGGCGCTGGCTCAGACACCCGGCGCACTGGAGACGGCAACGGCTGCTGCCGGGATCGCGGGAGTGGTCGTGACCGGCGGGCCGGCCCTGCCAACCAGTACACTGGCGCCGCTGCCAACCTTCACCGCGCCGGCCGGCCCGGTAGTACAGGCGACGACCTTTATTCCGCAGACCACCCAGACCAGCGACAACGGTAGCGATTTGCCACCGATCATTCCGATCATCGGGCTGGGCGTGCTGGGCGGGCTGGGGCTGTTGATCAGCATTCTGCGGCGCATCCGCTGAGGCGCGAGCGCGCCGGTGGAGGGGATGGGCTAGCGAGGATCGGGGGCCGCGGCAATGGTGCGGCCCGCTGGCGTCAGGGTGTAGGTGGCTGCCGGGAACTTCTGGTTGCTGGTGACCAGACCGTGCCGCACCAGGGTCTGTACCGTCTGCGGGCGAACATCAATCTGGTCGCCGCTCAGGGTGTGCAGGCGAAACAGCTTGGTGCCGTCCAGGTAGCGATGCGACTTCAGCGTGGCGCCCGCCACCAGCGCGGATAGCACCTGGCGGGCCTGCGGGGTCAGACGCATGGTCAGATGCTACCCCAGGTTGCCGATAAACTTGAACATCTCGCGTTGCGGGATGCGCGTGTATTTGTCCGGGATGATCAGGGCCATCTCAGCCTCGGTCAGGCGCATCCTCAGGATGTTCAGCGCATCCTCGGGGTTTGCCCCGTAAGCGAGCTTCTGCTTGCCATTGGTCATCTCGAACAGGTACATGTGATGCGGGGTGGTGAAGCTGCTCATGGCGCTCCCTCCTAGGCCTTGATCAGGGCGCTGGAGAATACGCCCGGCTTCTGGGCCAGAGTCTGGTCCAGCCCGCGGTTGACCTCATCGTCGTACTTGCCGGCCAGCAGCTCCCGGTAAAACTGGTAATCGATGCCCTGCAGTTTCTCGTCATCCGGGTAGCGGTGGTAGTTCTCCTTAGACATCAGGCTCTTGCCCTCGGCGATGAGCTGGTAGCCCAGCGCGGAGCCGGGGTAGGGCGCGTAGAAGGAGATCGACGGCATCACGCGGCGCATAATCTTGACCATGCGCATGGTCTTGAAGGCGTCCTCCGGCGTTTCGCCGGGGATGCCGAGCATGACGTTGGCCCAGATGACCGGGGGCTTACGCCCCTGGGCCGCCATCTCGTCCCCGATGCGGTTGATCAGGTCGATGGCAAAGTAGTTGTCTTCCTCGGTGCATTCCTTGTTCAGCATGCGCAGGATGCGATCGCTGCCCGATTCGAAACCGATGGACACCGTGTCCCAGTTGGTCTCTTTGAGGAGCGCTTCAAACAGGTCCGGCCACTGGCGCACCGTATCCGAGCGCCCGGCGGCCCAGTACGGCCAGGGCTTGTGCGCCTTACGCGGGTACTTCTCGATCCACTCCTGCAGCCAGCTCGGATTCTGGAAGAACATCGAGTCGTGGATGACCACCGACCCCAGCGGACCGTAGTGATCGTCCAGGAAGTTCAGCTCATCGATCACCATCTCCACCGGGCGGCGACCCATGTTGGGGATGTACGAGCTCTCGTTGCAGAACACGCACTTCCACGGGCAAACCCGGCTGGTGAGCATGGTGGCGACCGGGGCGGGGCCCCAGCCGCATTCCGGCTCCAGCGGCCAGTGGAAGCTCTTTTCCAGGCTGCGGCTGGCCGGTTTGGGCCACAGGGTGCGGTCGATCATCGGCCACTCGGCCATGGAGCGGGCTCCGACGCCCAGCACCACGCGCGGGAAGGCATCCGGATCGCGGGCGATGTCCAGAATCGTGTTCTCTCCGGGGCCCTGGACTATGTGGTCAAAGGCCTCGATGGCTTCCATTTCGTCGAGGGCGACGGTGGCGTGCATGCCACCGGCGATGACCTTCCCCTGTGGATTAAGCTCCTTGAAAATCTGCGCGGCACGCTGCCCAACCGGGAAGGTGTAGCTGCGCACGTTCATGAAGAGCTGATCGTAGCCCTTGATCTGCTGGCGGAGCTGCCGCCAGGAGGTAACCGCCCGTGTGGAGGCGATG
This sequence comes from uncultured Anaerolineae bacterium, assembly GCA_964530495.1. Classification (GTDB taxonomy): domain Bacteria; phylum Chloroflexota; class Anaerolineae; order Aggregatilineales; family Ch27; genus CAZGYW01. The sequence continues at coordinate 4,496 of CAZGYW010000097.1, read as the reverse complement.
TCCGTCAGCAGGCCGTTCTGGTGCATGATGGTGCGGAGCAGGCCCAGGCCGTGATCCTGCCACTGTTCGTGCGGGCCGGCGGGGTTCACCAGGTCGCCCAGGTCGCCCAGGTCCAACCACAGGCGGCGGACGCCGTCCGGGGTACTCTTCTTGTTGCCAGACCGGAGTATGAACACTGCTGTTGGTCCTTTCCCGCGTTGCGCGACTGCGCGCCAGGGGCGGAGCAAGATTCGACCGGCGAGTCAAAGCTCCCGGGGGATGCTCGGACTCGCCATGCCACAGGCCCGCTACAAACAATCGCCTTGTCCGGCTGGTTGCCCGGACAAGGCGTCAGGCTTCGTTAAGAACGGCACTGCTTGCCCGGAGTGGGGTGGGCGATCAGCCGCAGCCGCAACTGCCACCGCAGCCACACCCGCCGGCGCTGTCATCGCTGTCACCGGAGCACGACGACTGGCCGCAGTTGCAGCCCGATGTCGCGTTCGGATTGTCGATGCGGAAGCCGCCACCCATGACGTCATCAACATAGTCGATGCTGGCGCCCCTGAGATAGTCCAGGCTGACCGAATCGACAAGCAGGCGGACGCCATCCACTTCAACCCGGGCGTCATCTTCAAGCGCCTGCGGCTCGATGGCCATGCCGTATTGCAGACCGGAGCAGCCCCCGCCGCTTACAAAGACGCGCAGCGCATGATCCGTCAGATCGCGCTCCGCCAGAATTTCCTTGATCTTGCTCACCGCACCGGGAGTGACCGTCAGGACCGGTGTAGCCTCGGTGGTTGTGTTCTGATCAGTGATGGGTGTGACCATTGGGTGTTGTTCTCCTCGAAAGATAGGCTACGGGCAGCATTGTAGCATGGCTCGGGCGGGGCGTCAATAAATGAGAAATCGATCTGTTTTATTTGGCCTGGGGCGATTCCGGGATCCAGTAGGCGCAGGCAGAGTCGCCCGCCACCATGTGGGCCACGCGTCGGGGCACAATCCCGCCCAGCAGCCCGGCGATCATGCGCATGTCCATGCCGCACAACTCCTCATGGGCTGCGGCGAGATGGTGATACGGGCAGTTGCTGGTGTGCAGCAGGTAGCCCTGCTCGGCCGATTCCCAGCGGGCATTGTAGCCCTGCTGCGTCAGGAAGCGGGTGACCTGGTTCAGGCGGATGGGCAGCGGCGCATCGGAGGGCGGGATGCTGCTCGCCATCTGGTCGGCCACGCCTTCCAGGATGACGTTGATCTGCTGCGGCGGAAGCTGGGCTTTGAGCCGGAGGAGCAATTCTTCCGCCAGGTTGCGGTAGTTGTTCGGGAATAGTTCCAGGGCCTTTTCGGTCAGCGAGTAAGCGTGCTGAGGCCTGCCCGGGGAAGTGCGGCGCCTGATCTCCGGGGCGGCGACCAGCCCTTCGGCGCGCAGAATTTCGAGGTGGTGGCGCACCGTGACGGCGGTGATCTCTCCAACACGCTCGGCCAGGGCCGCTACGATCTCATCAACCGTGGCCTGCTCACGGCTCTTCAGGATTTCGAGGATATGCTGCCTGGTCTGTTGCATCGCTTCGCGCACCCTGTGCTCCGGATATTACCTTTGATCTTAGCATCGGGCCGGCGGCTTTGTCAAATTGATCAGATGCTTAACATAAAAATTCCGCTGCGGCGCGATAACTGGCAGCGGCACTGACTACGGGTCAGGCAGCGGTTCCTGCAGCAGGAGGATGTCGTAGCCCGCCCCGGACAGCGCAGACATCAGCACCAGGTCGTAGCGCGTGCCGGTTTCGAGGGCCAGCTCCGGCACGATGGCCAGCACTTCGTCGCCAGCGGCGCGCAGGGCGGTGACGTCATACTGGCCGGGCGGCAGAGTGATGTAGCCGGTCGAGTCACCGGCACCGACGGGCGCTGAGCGGTGGGTTGCGGCGGAGGAGGCTGCACCGGCGGCGGATGGCTGATCGATGCTGACCACCAGCGCCGACTCGTCCGCAAAGGCGTTGATGACGCGCAGGAGCGCCTGACCGGGCCGGGCTGCGACGGGTGTATCAGGCAGGAAGCTGGAACGCATGGCGCTGGCATCCCCGTAGAGCAGCACAGTCGCCCCGGTTTCCAGCGCCGGGAGGTCAGCGATCAGGTAATCGGGCAGGTTGGGGGACCCGCCCGCGCTCCCCACGCGCAGGGTTGCCGCCTGGCCCTGGACGGGCACATATGGGCTGGCGCTCTGGGGCGCAAGTTGATCGACCAGCAGGGTTTCGCCAAGGCGAACCCGCACTGCTAACGACTCACTGAGCGCGTTGACCAGACGCATCTGCGGGCCGGTAGTGGTGGAGTCCGCGTCGGGAGCGCCGTCGTTCAGCACCCCTACGGCGGTTTCCAGCAGGAAGGGATCGCGGTCGGTACCGGTGATGACGCAGGTGTAAGCATGACCCTGGCGGAAGGTCACCTCACCGGTCCACTCCACAACGCGCGAGTCTTCGCCCTCACCGCTGAGCCACAACAACTCCAGGGTGCTGGAGGGAAAGTCCACGACACGGCTGGCGCTGGCCCCCGGGATCATGGGGATGGCATCCAGACGCGCGCTGCGTGTGTGGGCGTAGACCGGTGGGGCGTAGGGAGCGGCATTGATTGCCACCAGACGCGCCGTGCCCGGCGCGGTGGCGTCCAGGTTGTGCGGGTAGAGCCGCAGGGCCGGGCGGCCACGGTCTTCCAGCAAGACAATCTCCTGGGCCTGGCTGGCGCCGAGATTGAAACGCGTTTCGGCCAGCGTGGCCCCGGAGGCGGCATCAATGACCTGGATGGTGGTGTTGCCGGGGTCGCGTTGCTGCCAGTCACTGGCCTGTCGATAGGGAAGGCTTTCGACAAGCGTTTCGCCGTTCAGAGTGATGCTGACCGGGGACGTTTCCGGGGCAGCGTGGATGAAGCGAACCTGGCCGGGAGTCTCCACCGGCGTACTGAGGAGCAGGATGCGCGTGTTCTGCCCGCCGCGCTGGCCGATCAGCACCGCGGTGACCATCTGCTGGGGGGCGATAACGGTGTCCTGGGCAGCCAGTAGCGTATCTCCGGCATAGAAGGCCACGCGATGTGCACCTGAGTCGATCAGGTAGGTCGCGCTGACGTGGCCGAAGTCCAGACTGTCGGCGAAAGGCTGGGCATCGACCCGGCCCGTTACGGCGGAGCCGCGCGGCACGGCGTTGAGAAACGCAAGGCGTGTCTTGCCGGCGGGGATCGGGCTGAGGTCTTCCTGGTAGACGGAAACGACCAGCGCATCGGCCGTGCCGGTGATCACAACGAGGTACGTCTGATCAGCTTCCACGGCCAGGGTTGTATCAGCCAGGACCTGCGTATCCGGTAGCGCGTTGGCCGGAACGACCTGCAGGTAGTACGCGCCGGTCGCAACTGGCACCGGATTGGTGAACGCGCCATGCCCGATGCGCCCCGCGATCAGGGCCTGCTCCAGGTAGACATCCACCGCGCCGCTTTCCGGCGCGGCCTGCACGATGCGCAACTGGCCTTCCGCCTGCTCAAGCGTAATGGCGCGCTGTGGCACTGCACCCACAGTGGGCGTGGGCGACGGGGCTGGAGCCAGCGTTGGCGTGAGGGTGGGGCGCGGAGTCGCGGTTGGCGCGGGAGCAGGGGCGCAGGCGGCAAGCAGCAGGGCCAGGGTGAGGGTCAGCAGTCTGGGTCGGGACATCGGCACTACCTTCCGGACAGCGGGCGAATGCGTGCTCATTGTACAGTCAGGCGCGCGCCCGTCCAATAAGAAAAAGGCCCTGCCTGGGGGGCAGAGCCTTCGTTGAAGTCGCGTCGCAGTGCGCCGTTAGCGGACCGCCGGAACATCCTCCAGCAGGACACGACGGCCATTCATGCTCAGTTCGACCCAGGCGCTGGCCACCCAGCCCTCGGCGCTGTCATATTCGACCTGCAGCCAATCGCCGCTGGTCGTCCGCCCGATGACAAGGAAGTTGGCTCCGCTGGGGATCAGCGCCAGGGACTGGCTGGCGGCATCCGGGGTGAGGCGCAGGTGCAGGTTGGCGCCGGGATCGCTGACGACCGTGCCGACGTACTGGTTACGGAACTCGCTGGCGGAATCAGGAGCGAGGCCGCCAGCTTCCGCGGCTTCGGCGCTGATTTCGCCGCGCACTGTCGGATCGGCAAGCTCAAGCAGGCTGCGCTGCAGCAGCTCATTAATCCTATCCTCGACGGCATAGTAGGTCTGACCGCGGAAGACAAACTGCACATATTCGGTGGAGACCCACCCGGAGATTTCACCGCCGGTTTCGGGCCGGAAGACGATGAATGTCCAGGAGAAGTCCTCCAGAATCGCCTGCGGCTCGATGACGGTACCGGACGGAAGCTGGACGAGGATCTCGGCCAGGGTATCCGGCGCGCGGCGCACGTTCAGATTGGCATCAGCGTTGAGGTTGTAGACCAGCCCGAAGAAGACCAGCTCGGAGGGCGCGTCGGTGGTGGCGGAGGCCGTAGTACCGCTACGCGCGCCACGCTGCGTGCCGTCCACAAAGGTCAGC
>CAZGYW010000096.1:0-7934 GCA_964530495.1 uncultured Anaerolineae bacterium | reverse complement strand
GATCAGGATCGAAAGCCCGGCCGGGGTGGAAGCTCTGCCCGACCTGCTGGCGGGGGGCGGTGTTGACGCCGTGCTGAACGGCCCGCACGATTTTTCGATCTCGCACGGGCTGCCCGAACAGTACGACCACCCGACCCTGACGGCGGCATTCCGCCGCGTGATCGACACCTGCCGCGCGCAGCAGGTCGGTGTGGGGATCGTGTTCATTGGCGGGGAGATGGAGCGGGCGCGGCGCTGGGGGGAGTGGGGCTGCAACCTGGTCTGCCAGCAGGGGGACACGCTGTACATGGCCCAGGGCGTCCGGCAGGAGTTGGCCGAGTTGCGCGCCGCGCTGGGGGACTGACCGGCAGGGCGGGGTGGGGGTATCCCAGGAATAATGTGAGACGGCCGCTGCAATGGCGGCCGTCTTCGATCCCGGATTGGCACGGTTGCCGCGCTGGCCTGATCTACTTGTCGCGGGTGATGGCGAAACCGCTCATGAACTGCTTCTGCAGCAGGACGAACACTACCACCGGCGGCAGGCTGGCGATCACCGCGGCCAGCATCAGCGGGCCGTAGGTCAGCCCGGCATCCACGTTACGCAGCGATCCCAGACCGACCTGCACCACCTGCAGCGCCTCATTCTTGATGATCAGCATCGGCCACAGGTACATGTTCCACACGTAAACAAACTGGATCACCGCCAGCGCGCCGATGGTGTTCCAGCTCAGCGGGATCAGCACCCTGAACAGAAACTGGATCGGCGTGGCGCCGTCAAGCTGGGATGCCTCCGATAGCTCCGCCGGCAGGTTGGCGAAGTGCTGCCGGAACAGGAACGTCCCGGTGGCGCTGGCCATGAAGGGCACCGAGATCGCCCAGAAGGTATCGCCCCAGCCCAGGCTGGACACAAAGCGGAACAGGGCGATGATCAGGATTTCGGTCGGCATCATCAGCGTGGCCAGCACAAAGCCGAAGACCAGCCACTTGCCGGGGAAGCGGAAGTACACGAACGCCAGCCCGGAGAGCAGCGAGAGTATCGTTTTGCCGACGGTCACCACCAGCGCCAGCAGGATGCTGTTCAGCATGAAGCGGCCCAGGTGGCGCTGGAACATCACCACGGAGAAGTTGGTGTGCAGCGCCGAGCCGGGCGTGAACTGGAATGATGTGACTTCCGCATTGGTCTGCGTGGCGACCAGCATAGCATACAGCACCGGGAAGCCCACGATGAAGCACGTGATCCACAGCAGCAGGTGGACGGACCAGCGCCGGGGGAAGAGACTGCGCAGCCACGCGGAGAAGGTCTTCGATCGGGCTGGCGCCCGCATCACATCGCCTGTCGTCGTTGACATCAGCTTATGCTCCGTAGGTTACGCGCTGGCCCGTCGTCCGGAACTGCAGGACCGTCAGGCCGATGACGAGCAGGAACAGCATAATGGATTGCGCGGCCGCCTTGCCCAGGTCGTACTGCAGGATGCCGAGCTGGTAGATCTCGTAGATCATGACCTTCGTTGCCCCGGCGGGGCCGCCTCTTGTCAGGAAATCGATCGTGCCGAAGATATCAAAGAAGGCGTAGGTCACGTTAGTGACGACCAGGAAAAAGGTGATGGGCGAGAGCAGGGGGATCGTCACGCGGCGGAAGCGCTGCCAGGCATTCGCGCCGTCGATGGCGGCCGCCTCCAGCAACTCTTTGGAGACGTTCTGGAGGCCGGCCAGGTAAAACAGCACGTTGTAGCCCAGCATCTTCCAGATGCTGGCCGCCACAATCGTGAAGCGTCCCAGCCAGGGGTCTTTGATCCACTCCAGACCGGTTCCGCCGGCCAGCTCAATGAGATGGTTGATCACCCCGGCCACCGGGTCGAACATCACCAGGAAGATGATACCCGCCACGGGCGGCGAAACCGCGTAGGGCCAGATCAGCAGCGTGCGGTAAATGCTGGCGCCACTGACCTGCTGAAAGGCCAGGTAAGCGATCGCCAGGGAGATGATCAGCCCGAGGATCACGATGCCGGCCGAGATCACAGCCGTGTTGAAGAGGACCTGATAATAGTTGTCACTGAATAACCGGCTGAAGTTATCTACACACACAAAGCGGGTGCGCGGTGTGCCCAGCCGGGCCAGCAGCGTTGAAAGGCGGAACGTGTCCAGCGCCGGGTAGTAGAGGAACACGGCCAGGATGATCAGCGTGGGCGCCAGCAGCAGGAACGGCACCAGCCTGCCCCTGAAAATGCCCTGCTGTTGCTGCTGACCGGCTTCCAGGGTTCTGGCGGCAAAACGCGCGCGGGCTACGTACCCGACCGCGCCCAGCCCGATCGCCATTCCCGCGGCGATCAGCGCCACACCAATCGCGACGTCGATCGGGTCGCGGTCAGCTTCAAACATACAGAAGTTGAGTGGAAGCATGAAGATCAGGGGGCCAAGGGCGCCGGCGATCGCGCCCAGGATTGCACCCTGCGTGGCGGGCCGGCCCAGTTGCCGAAATACATAGGCCAGGTAGCCCGCGCCGATCAGCCCCGGGACAATTAGCTGCACCAGCACACTTGCGTCAGGCATGGCATCCCCCCGCCGAGTCGTGTCAGATCATGCAGCGACCATTCAGCAGAATTTGTGAAGGGATCGCTCCGCTGTTCGCTGTGAGCCTGGCTGGCTCACAGCCGGGGTAAGCGGCGGTGCTTCCCGGCAGTGAAGCGGCTCCGGGAAGCACCGCCTGTTTGGCTCCAATCCCGCCCTGCACTCCGGGCAGGATTGAGCAAGCGCTCGCTATTCGGGCGCGCTCAGGAGGTTGTATTCCTCCAGGAGGACGTTGGCGGCTTCCTCAGCGGCGCTGAAGGCCTCCAGCGGGTCGGTGCCATTGATGAGGATGTCTTCCATAGCCCCGGTGATCTGATCGCGGATGGCCGGGAAGGCGCCAATCAGCGCGCCAGCGGTAGCGGTGGTGGGCGTGGCCGCGGCCAGCTGATCGGAGGCTACCAGGGAGTTGGGGCTTTCGTCGTACCAGCCGGCCGCTTGCAGCATCTCAACCGCGCTGGTCCGGATCGGAACGTAGCCGGTGAACTGGTGCCAATCCGCAGCGTTCTCGGTGTTGGTGAACCACAGCAGCCAGGTCAGGGCGCCTTCTTCAACCTCGGGGGCCAGGCCGTTGGTCAGCCACAGGCTGGCGCCGCCGATCAGGTTGCCCACATACTCAACATCCTGGTTGTAGGGCATGAAGCCGGCCTTGACCTCGAAACCGTTCTCCAGTCCGGTGGCGGTGATCGAGGTTGTATCGGAGCTGCTGGTGACGATCATGGCCACCTGCTCGGCGAAGAAGGCATTGTTCACGCCGTCCCAGTCGCGCTGCAGGCCGGTGTAGATGTAATGGCCCTTGTCGGCCATGTCCTTCCACCAGGAGACGTAAGCGATCATGGCGTCGCTGGTCAGGTCGACTTCGGTGGCGCGCTCCATGCGGCCGTTGCCATTGTTGGCCAGGTCGGCGCCCTGCTGGGCTACCGACTGCTCGAAGAACCAGCCGTAGTTCGGCCAGGTGATGCAGTTATCCGGACCGTCTTCCAGGGCCGCGATCAGCTCGCAGGCCGCCTCAACCTCGGCCCAGGTCGTGGGCAGCTCAGCGACGCCGGCCGCTTCGAGCATGTCCATGTTGGCGAAGAAGATGGCGGAGGAGGTGTTCCACGGCATCGAGGTCCACTGGCCATCCAGGGTGTAGTAGTTGGAGACGGCGGGCACGATGTCTTCAAAGTTAACGGGCTGGCCGTTGATCTCCGTGCGGTCGCCAATCGCTTCAGATACCGGCTTGAACCAGAGGGTGCCGTCGGCCAGGCGGCCATCGCGGGCGTTCTGCGTGGCAGCTTCAAAGTACTGGATGACGGCCGGCGGGTTGCCCTGCTCAAAAGCCAGCGCGGCACCGGCGAACAGTTCTTCGTAGTTGTTATAGCCTTCAACAATCACATTGTATTGCGGGTACGCTGCGTTGAACGCCGCGGCTTTCTCGCGGGCCCAGTCCAGGCGCGCATCGGTAAACGCGATCCACATGCGAATATCGATGGGGGCTTGCGCCATCGTGGGGACGACCGACGCCAGCAACAGTGCGACAACAATCAACAGGACAACGGATTTGGGGCGATTCATCTTTCTTTCCTCTCGGTAATGTATAGGTCTCGATCCAGCAGGTGGGCCACAAAAGTCCGCCCGGAAGCGGAGGCACTGCCTACCTTTAGTCTAGCCGCATCCGCGATCGAAGGCAATATAACCCGCGCTGGTTAACGATCAAGCAAATCCTGTTGAAGGGTACGTTACCGGATGGTTAAGGCCCGTCGATCGTCCCGCCCTTCGGCCTGCACATCTGCGGATTCTGGGCTACAGTTCTGGTATGGCATTCGTTCATCACCCCCAGGAGGGCAGACCCCCATGATCGGAACCCCTGCCACGTTCCAGGCGCGCCGCCAGCGCCTGGCTGCCGCGCTCGAGTCAGACGGCATCATCCTCATTGATTCAGCCGGAACCGCGCCTAACCCGGTGCTCGCCGACCGCAACCTGACCTACCTGACCGGCTACACCGGGCGGGACGCGATCCTGCTCCTGGCGCCGGATGGCATCATGATTGAGCAGAACGAGACGCGCGGCGGCCCGGAGCTGGCCCGTGGGCGGCGCGTCCACGAGTTCCTGTTTGTGCAGGAGCAGGACGCGCACAGCGCCTTCATGGACGGTGCCGTGAGCCCGCTGGAGGCGATCCGGGTGGCGAGCGGCGTCGAGCGGGTGTACCCGCTGGACCAGCTTGACGCGCTCCTCAGCCGGGGGCTGATGGACGCCGGGCAACTGTGGGTCAGCGTCGCGGCGGCCTCGCCGCTGGATCAGCCGCTCACCCCCTACCTGGCCTATCTCAACCGCCTGCGCGAGCGCTTCCCCTGGGTGCGGATCGACAACTGCGCCCGCGCAATCCACAACCTGCGCCTGGTCAAGGATGCGGACGAGATCGCGGCCATCCGGGAGGCGTTCGCCGCCCAGTCGCAGGTGTTTGAGGCGATCATGCGCGCGCTCAAACCAGGCACCAACGAATCACTGGGCCAGGCGGTGCTGGAGTACGAGGTCGGGCGGCGCGGCAAGCAGTACCGCTCGATGGCGGCGGAACGGTATGACGCCGGGGTGGTGGTGGCCAGCGGGGCCAACAGCCTGGTCCCGCACTACATGGCCAACAGCCGCGACATTCAGGACGGCGACCTGGTGCTGATCGACGGCTGCATCAGCTTTGACGGCTACTACGCGGACATCACCCGCACCTTCCCGGCCAACGGGCGCTTCACGCCCCGCCAGCGGGAAGTGTACAGCATCGTGCTGGAAGCGCAGCAGGCGGCGTTCGACGCGCTGAAGCCCGGCGCGACGATCCTGGACGCCCACCGCGCGATCTACGATGTTTTTGTGCGGTACGGCGTGGAGCAGTACAGCTACGGCAACTGCGGGCACTCGATCGGGCTGACCATCCACGACCCGCACGGCCGCTTCCGCGACGACCGCGAGCAGCCGCTGGAACCGGGCGCCGTCCTGGTGATGGAGCCGTTCCTGATGATGCGCGATGACGGCTTTGGCGTGCGGATTGAGGACGGCATCGTGATCACGGAGACCGGGCACGAACTGCTGCCCGGGCCGGTCAAGGAGATTGCGGCGGTTGAGGCGCTGTGCCAGGGTGAGTAAGCAGCAGGGTTGTGGAATACCATCCGGTATCCCATATGACTGAGGGCGCCACCCGAAGACATCCTGCCCGGAGACGCTTTGATCGGGCAGGATGTCTTTGCAATTTTTCGGGGATATATGGCTGGTGCCTTAGCGCGGCAGGCGCCCCGCCACCGGCAGCAAGGCCGGGAAGGGGCTGTGCGGTTCCGCCTGGTACCAGTAGGCCGTGGACGAGTAGTCGTTGCTGAGCTTGTTGGCGTGCCCGTGCTCAATCGTGACGCGGATCGACCGCTCGAAGAAGATCGGGTCCTCGATGTGGTAGCGGTAGACCGTGTTCTTGCCGCGCCACTGCCAGTCGGCGCTGCCCTGGTAGAGGATCAGGCCGTGGTAGGGCGCGTTGTACTCCTGGGTCGGGCAGAACGCCGTGTTGAAGTAGTCCTCCGTGCCGGTGCCGTGCAGGGCGGGCGGCCACGCCTCGCCATCCACGAAGATCATGTCATCGCCCTCGCCATACCAGTCATTGACCTGGCGGGAGAAGCAGTCGATGTCCAGGTGGCAGCCGACGTAATGCCCGCGGCCCTCCGCCTCCAGGATGACGTAGTTATCCGCGCCGGTGGTGTTGGGCGTCTCCCAGGTCTTCCACATCAGGGCGTGGTCATCCGCCCAGCGCACGGTCGGATCGGCCCAGCCGGGGGTGGGGTTGACGCGCCGCCACTGGGCATGGAAGCGGCCGTAGTCATCCAGCGCAGTCCCGGCGGGGTAGGCCTCGTAGTCCACGTAGAAGTACAGCCGGAAGGGCACTTCAGTCTCGTTGAAGACCGCGATCCGCGCGCCCTCCGCGAACGGCATCGGAAACCAGCAGTTGAACGAGCGCCCGTCCTCGGGACTCATCTGCAGCGGCAGGGAGACGAAATTGCGCGTCAGGCCGTGGCCCAGCCCGAAGAAGTCGCCCAGCGGAACCTCGATGCTGGGCTGCTCCTCGCCGTCCCACCAGGCGCGCAGCAGCACCTTGCGCAGGGCGTAGCGGTCGTCACAGAGCGTGGTCATCCAGATGTGCCTGACACAGCCCGGCCCCTCCACCCGGGCGATGTCCCGCGCCTGGCCCGGTTCAAACTCCCACCAGTCCCGGTTGCTGCCGTTGGTGGCATAGCTGGAGGCGCGCAGGCGCCTGACGCCGGGGCGCAGCCGTGCGAGAGAAGCCAGTGTTCCGCTGCCGAGGATCATCGCATCCCTTCCTTTTGTATGTGGTTGACTCGGATACAACCGCATTGTAATCCAGAGTGCCGCCGGAAGTGAAAAGCCAGCCGCAACGACGAGAAGCCGACCGCAAAGATCGCCAAGGAATGCAGACTGCAAAGGGCGCAAAGGGAGTGAGCGGACAACGCTGTGGATGCGCCCGCTACTCTGTGTTCTCCGTGGTGAATAGTCTGTTCTTCGCGCCCTTCGCGGTTGGTTTTTCCGATCCGCGCATTGTATTTGAGGGGCGTCCGTGCTAGAGTTCGGCTGTTGGCTTTTTCTCAGAGGGGAGCAAGTTTGCACCATGCCGTCCAGCACCTCGATCCGCCTGCCTGCCGCGTTCCCGCAGGACGATTACACCCCTTTCGGCTACCTCGATAACCCGTATCACAGCGCCGTGCTCAACCGCAGCGGCGTGATCCGCAGCGTGCCGCCCATGGGCTTCGGCTGGTGGGCGCGCGCCATGCCGTGGCCGTATGGCATCGACGTTGAGCGGCCGGTCAGCTATCTCTCTTTCTTACACCTGAGCCTGGCCATCGGCGCGGGTGACGCGGCTCCGGCCGTGTTCCACACGACGGAGGACTTCGCCGCGCGGGACGTCCGGCTGGTTTCCCGCTACCACACCAGTACCATGCAGAGCTACGACTGGGCGTTCGACGGGGTAGAGGTCAGCGCCGCCTACTTCCTGGCGGAGGAACACGCCCTGATCTGTGTGCTCACCCTGCGCAACACTGGCAGCGGCCCCGCGGACGCGCGTGCGGTCACCGTCCACGCCACCAACATCTACGGCTACCCGGGGCACATGTACTGGGGCCGTGACGGGGTAGTATCCCGCCACCAGGCGGAAGGTGACCTCGGTGTCAGCAAGGTGTGGGCCTACGGGGATGTGATGCTCGTCGGCGCGGACCGGCCGAGCGCCACCTACAAAGCCACCGCTTCCGCCGAGGAGTGGCGCGCGTGGATCTACGCCAATGACCTCAGCCGTAACGCGGGCGCGCTGGTACGCTTCCACGAGACGGACGCCCCCCTCCACACCGTCATGAGCTATCCGGTCGATC
>CAZGYW010000095.1:0-7984 GCA_964530495.1 uncultured Anaerolineae bacterium | reverse complement strand
TGCGCCTGGGCGCGGTCAGGATGATAGCACAAAAACGGGGTTAGCAACGTGCTACAAAAATGAGGACTTCCTGAGCGGTGCCGCACCAGGCCATGTCACTGGCTGTCGCGTTCGAGCCACAACTCATGGTACGTATTCCATTCAAAGGCATCGGTTGACCAGTAGGCATATAGACCAAGACCGCGCACCCGGTCAGCCTCCGCTCCGGCCTGAGTCAGGCCGGCGATGATCCCGCCGATTGCTGCCGGAAGGCTCTCCGCCTGTGGATCGTGGCCGGGAAGCTCCGCGTCATAGGTGGGAATGCCAACTATCAGGCTCGTTTCCACATCCAGCGGGGCAAGCGCACTCACAAACCGGGTAACCTGGTAGGCCATCCAGGTCTGGTAATCAGCGGGCGATCTCAAGCCGCTGTTGTAAGCCATGATCGCCAGCTCATCAGAGAGAAATGCCACCCGCTGCTTGTATTCCTGGCTCCAGTGCGCCGCCGCGGTGGTATACGGACCGGCCGGAATGGCCGGATCGCCCGTATTCCAATCCGGAGGAACAGCAACGGAAAGGAACCCTTCCTCGCCGATCGCTGTCCGGACTTCACGCAGCAGGGCCAGAAAGTTCTCATCAGCATCCCACACCGGCTCGGTATTGAGATGGATACCATCGAACCCAAATTCGGTCAGGGCGCGTGACGCGAACGCCGCCACTTCGGCCCGAATATCCTCGTCATCAAGCCTGTACGCCGGCACCTCGGCAGGCACGCCGATCCAGGCATCCAGGCGCGCCTCCGGATAGAACTCGCGCATCTGACTCACGAATGCCGCGATGTTCTCAAACGTCGTCTCGCTCCAGGTAGCATCTTCCTGGAGCCATGTTGTCCATACATACAGGATGTCTATCCCCTGGGCCTGCAGTAGCTCCGCGAGTTGCTGGACGGTCTCATCCTCATGGGTTTCCTGGCCCCAGGTGATTCCCATCCAGGTGGCGTTATGGCTGGCAACTGGCACCGGACGCAAGAGCAGATACAGCGCCAGAGCTGCCGTGGCAGCGGCGGCGAGAATTCCAAATGCCAGCCCTCCCAGCAACAGGCATCCTGGACGTCGTATTCTCTTCTCCGGTGCGTCACGTTCAATCGGCGGTGGCAGATCGTCTCGCAGCCGGCCCGTGATGTGCTCCTGTGATCGCTTCCTGCTCATAAGCCTGCCAGCTCCCGCAATCGCTCCACCAGAGGTGGTCCCAGAATCAGGAGTCCGACCAGAACCGCGACCACCGCTCCCAGCAACACCGCTGCCGCCGCCACATCCTTGCTGACTTTGGCCATCGGATGGGGGACCGGCCCGGACAGGTTCACTGCAGCCTCAATGGCGGCGTTGACGAACTCAGCCATCCACTCCATGCCGATCGTCAGTAGCATAATCGCCCATTCCACCGGCGTGATTCCCAGCCACAAACCGAGCAGCACTACCGCAATCGAAGCCACAGCCTGGATCCGGGTGTTCTTCTGGAAGCGCAGCATATACAGCCAGCCGGCCAGCGCATATTTGAAGCTGGCCCAGCGGCTCGTACTTACCTTGTAGCTATAAAGCCCCGGGTCAATCTGCCAGCTTGCAGCCAGCGGCTCTCCGGCCAGGGATGGCTCATCGTCTCCGTTTGCGGCCGGGCTGGAGTCTCGTCTGGTTGTCACGACTCATCCTCATCGAAGGAATCGGCCGGCGGCGGGATGACGCTTAGCGGCACATCAACCGCCTTCAGAACGGCCGCCTGCGCCGCCCACATCTCCGCCTGGCGTTCAGCATTGTCATGGTCATAGCCCAGCAGGTGGAGCGTGCCGTGCACCGCCAGCAGCGCCAGGACATCCCTAATCGGATGCCCATCTTCCTCCGCATGGTAGGCGGTATAGGGAAAAGCGATGATGATGTCACCCAGGTAGGGTTCTTCCTCAAAACCCGGAAGGTCAAGGTCCGTATCGTCGGCGGGGAAGGAGAGCACATCGGTCGCAGCGTCAACTCCACGAAAACGCTTGTTGAGCTTGCGCACATCCTCGTCGCTCGTCACGAGCAGTGTCAGCCCCGTGGTTGGCGGCACACCATGCTGATGCAGGGTATGGGTGACAGCCCGGCGCAGCAGACAGGTGGGCACCTGATCCGCATACACATCATCAACCTGGACAGCAATCGCGTACGGCATTTGTTCATTCATGTTCTCGTCACCCCGGAGGGACTCTGTTGCGGAATTTCAACAGCTGTGGAATCCGGAACAGCCGCAGGGGTCTGTCCTTCTCCTTCCCCGATCCGACTGTGCCTGCGCTCAGCAGCCGCAGAATCAGCGTGCGGTGCATACAGTATCCGCGGGTGAAACACCCCCTGCAGCGACTCAACAAATACCCGCTGGATCGCGCTGAGATCGCTCAGACTCAGGTCGCAATCGTCCAGCTCCCCTTCCCGCAGACGGATTTCGAAGATGTAGTCCACCGCATCCGCAATTTCCTGTTTGTTGCGCGGGCTGCGCGCCCGCACACTGCTCTCGCAACTATCGGCCAGCATCAGGATCGCCGTTTCCCGGGATTGCGGCCGGGGCCCAGGATAGGCGAACAAGGCGGCATCGACAGCCGCTTCATCGCCTCCCGCCTGGTCAAGCGCCTTCTGGTAGAAATACTGGGGTTTGGTCGTGCCATGGTGCTCGCGGATGAACTCCCGCACCCGGCCGGGCAGCCGGAACTGGCGTGCCAGCCTGTCCCCCTCCTCCACATGGTCGATGATGATCCGCGCGCTCTTGAAGGGATCATTGAGTCCATCATGCGGGTTCACGCCATCCGCCTGATTTTCAATGAAGAAATGCGGTGCCTTGATCTTGCCGACATCATGGTACAGCGCCCCCACGCGGGTTAACAACCCATTGGCGCCGATGCGCTCCGCCGCCAGTTCCGCGAGGTTCGCCACCTGCAGGCTGTGCTGGTACGTCCCGGGTGCCTCCCGGAGCAAGCGTTGCAGCAGTTTCTGGTTCGGCTGGGTCAGCTCCAGCAGGCGCAGGCTGGTCGGCAGGTTCAGGAACCCGCTGAGCATATACAGAATCGCCAGGGAGACAACGCCGGTGAGGATGCCATTCAGAATACCCGCGACACTCAGCGTCAGCGCGCCAAGCGAATCGGACGGATACCCGCCCAGGTAGAAGATAATGACGACAATTACATTGATCAGACTCACCAGCAGTCCAGCCATGAAATAGCTGTTGAGCCTTTCACTGTTGCGCAGAACCAGAGCGCCGGCAATTCCGCCACTCAGAGTAAGCGTGGCGAGCGCGAACGAATTGCTGACCATCATCCCCACCAGGACTGCCAGGCTGAATACACCCATAATGGCGACCTGCGGCCCGGCAAGCGCCGCGAAGATCAACCCCAGCGCCGCACCTGGAAACACGTAAGGTTGTACCACCCGTTCGGGGCCGGTGAGACGCAGGCCCACCAGCATCACCACAAAGATCAGGCCAAGCATGCCCAGCAGAACGATGTCCTGCGCCACTCGCGGATGAAATTGCCCGACGTATACGGCAAACATCAACAGCACCAGGCTGCTGGCCAGCGCCGCGCCCAGCAACTGTGGAAAGCGGCGATCGTCCGCCTGGAGCAACCCGAAGTGCAAGAGCGCCTCTATGTCGGCAGCAGAGCCAATTGAGCCGGCCCGCACCACAATCTGTCCCTGCTCAAAACCCCGCACCTCCGGCTGGACGGCATCTGCGGCCGCCTGCTGCGCCTGCCGGGTACGCTCCTCGTTGAAGAACGTGTTTACCTCAATCAGCCCCTGGACCAGAACAGTGATGAGTGCAACCTCATCCTCCCTGAAGGTAACGCTCACCAGATTGGGGATATTCTGCCGGGTGCCGCGGAGCGTATCCTCCCGGATCTCCGTGCGCATCGAGCGCTCCAGGACGGAGATCACCTGTTCATCGATCTCCTCCCAGCGGTCGGGGCTGGTGGCTAGAATCGCCGTAATCGTCTCATCCGGCAGCAAAATTGCGCTGATCGCACTGAGATCTGCGCGCAACATCGCGCTGCCCGCGTATTCGTCCGCGCGGACATCAGCAATGTAATCCAGGATCTCACGGGCGCGTTGAATCTGGCGACGGGCGATAGCGGGATCAGGCGGGTCATAGACAGCGCGAACACTGTCGGCAGCCAGTTGGCGACGCTGTGCTGTGAGCACTTCACTCTCAAAAGACGTGCTGAAGGGGGCCCGCACATCCTGCGCCACGACCTGACCAATTGCCAGTGACAGCGTTTCCTGCCCTCCGGCAATCGCGTCAAATCCAACCAGGAGTGTTGAAACGGTGATAAACAGGATGACTAACGCCGCCTGAGCAAGCCGTCGCCAGCGCGACCCGCGGCTCCCGGATGCTGTCGTAACATCCTGTCTGAACCGAACAAAGTTTTCCCTGAGTGCTCTCATGAGCCTGGCAACAACGCTACTGCCCCGCCAGCAGGTCACGAACGATCTGGTTCACCATCTTGCCATCCGCCTGACCCTGCAGCCTGGGCATCAGGACGCGCATAACGTCCCCCATCGCTTTGGGAGAAGTCGCGCCGACTTCCGCGATCGCAGCCTGTACCAATTCTCTCAACGCCGCTTCGCTCAACTGTGGAGGGAGATACTGCTCAAGGAGCGCCAGCTCGGCCAGCTCAGATTCAACGACATCAGCCCGGCCCGCGGCCTCTGCGTCAGCGATTGACTCACGCCGCTTTTTCGCCTCGCGCTTCAGAATCGCCACCGCATCTTCCGCGCCGAGCGTCACCTGCCGGTCGATCTCTTCCTGCTTGATGGCGTTGAGCGCCATTCGGATCACCGTCAGCCGTTGACGGTCCCGATCTCGCATCGCATCCTTTAGGTCCGCCTGAAGACGAACGCGCGGGTCTTCCATAATCCTTTGCCTTCTCCGGTCCGGTGCACACAATCACGATTATAACAGACAATCCGGGTCACCCGGATCGCCCGGTCTGTCCGAAAAAGACGCTATCCGGGCGGCCAGCGCAACGGCCGTCCACCCAGAAGATGCAGGTGCATGTGAAAAACGGACTGACCACCGTGCGCGCCCTGGTTCATGACCAGGCGGTAGCCGGTGGCGGCAACGCCCTCCGCTGCAGCCACGTCCCTGGCCGCCAGGACCATTTCCGCGACAACGCCCGCCGTGGCTTCGTCCAACGCCGAGGGCTCCACGATGTGCTGGCGCGGGATGATCAGGCTATGAACCGGCGCCACGGGCTGGATATCGCGAAAGGCCAGCACCCGTGGCGACTCGTATACGACCGTCGCCGGGCGCGTTCCCGCGCTGATCTGGCAGAAGATGCACGTGCGCTCATCCATCATGAGCCTCCCAGACCGGACTCCTCACAGCGGAAGGGGATGGGTGGCTCCGCCGCTGGCCCGCACACGAGCAAATTATCGAAATAGATCCGTACCCCTGCCTGGGCGAAACTGCGCGCGCCCAGGCCGATCTTACCCCGGGCCAGCGCATCATCCACCAGGACCATGCTGGCGCCTTCCGGCGACCAGGTTGGCTCTCCGCCGGGCACCGCCGCCGGCACCTGGCATTCGCCCGCGACCAGCGGATTCCAGATCGTGGTGCAGATCGGCAGTTGCACATCGTTCACAAAGAACTTGAAAGCATTCCCCTGCCCGACTACCCGCACCTGATTGACAACCAGCCCCTGCACGATCGCCGGTGTGGGAGCCCAATCACTCAACTCCTCATCGACGCCGTTCAGGCGGCGAACCACCTGGTAGTACCCGTCGCCGCTGATCATGAACGCGTAAAAATTGTTGTTGTCCCGGTGGCGAAACAGGATGCCAAAGCCAGGAGCATCGAGGTCCAGCGGACCGGCGACCTGCAGGACATCCACCTTGACGTCGAAATCTCCAAACTCCTGTTCGAGCACGGTGAACGCGCCGGACTGGAGCGCATCAACACTGATTTGCAGGGCCGGGCCGGCATCGGTGCCGACGATCTCGGCTGCTAACTCACCCTGAAAGAGCTGCCAGTCCTCGTTGAAGGCATCGAAGGTCGTCACATACAGGAGTTGCCCGGCCCGCGGGATTGGGACAGCCGCCTGGCATCCGACCAGCAGGGCAAGCCCTATCGCGATCATGACAAGTTTCCGCACACGCTGCTCCTCAATTTCGACCTTACAATCGCCACGCCAGCAGGTAAGCACGGCCGCGGATTGTAGCATAGCAGTGAGCAACGCTCCACCACTGCCAACCGGCAAGCAGCCTGTGGGAATGCACATCGATGTCCGTTATGGTGTGGGCAAATAGCGAATATGGATGGTGTTACTTGCTTAGCCGTCCGCGCTGACTGCGAAAGAGAGGGTACCGACCAGCTCGCCCGCCAGCAGGATTTCTGCGCGATAGCTTCCTTCCGGCCAGTCCGCATCGGAACGCCGCAGCGTGAAGCCCAGCACATGAGGTTCGTCCCGTAACCCGGTTGCCTGATCCTGAGCACTGATCAGGGCATTCCCAAAATGCCACCGAACGGACACGATGCTGCGGGGCGGCACTCCCTCCACCCGGGCTGACAGGTAGAAAGCGTCGCGCGGGCGATAGCCCTCCGTCACCGCCACCGGATTGAAGGACTCATCCAGAGCCGTCGCCAACACGGCCTGAATCCGCATACCGGACGGCGCTGACGTTCGGGCATGGAGCGCCGCCAGCCCTGCCCCACCAACGACAACAGTGAGTGCCATCGCAGCCAGCATAATCCAGTGATTGCGGTTCATGGTGGGCTATTCCATCTGGCTGAGCGCGCGCCGCGCCAGGCTGTCAAACCCCTGCGGATTGGGATGGTCCAGCAGGCGGGCGAACAAATCAGCTGCCGCCGATTCATCCTGGCGCAGCCGAGTCACCCCCTGGTAGTAGAGGGCTCGGGGGTTATCCGGCGCAAGCGCCAGCGCGGTATCCAGCGCCATCTGCGCACCTGCAAGATCGCCGGTGTTGAAAAGCGCCCAGCCGTATGCCGCCTGCAGGTCGGCATCCTGGGGCAAGGCATCAAGCGCCGCCTGAAGGGTTGGTAGCCCGTTACCATCGAGTTTGAACGTTTCCTCCGCGTAGAACATTGCCAGAGCCTTAAGAAAACGCGGAGCCTCCGGCGCAAGCGCGACTGCCGCCTGCATCCACTGTTCAGCCACAACCAGGTCGCCCAGCTCACGATAGGTGCTGCCCAGCTCGAGCGCAAATGCCGGATTCTGCGGCTCACGGGTCGCTGCCCCGGCCAGCGCGGCCTGCGCTGCGGCAAGATCACCGGCGGCCCGATAAGCCAGGCCCACCAGGTACTGCACCAGCGCGCTCTGCGGGTCACGCGCCAGAGCCTGCGCGATCGCTATTTCGCCCGACTTACGCTGCTGGGCCCGCGTCAACGCCAGGAACGCCCATGCGCTGGCGTCGGCTGCATCCAGATTGACCGCCTGGCTCAAGGCCTGCTCAGCCTGAGGCCAGTACGACAAAGCGAGGAGCGCTTGCCCGATGCGAGCACTCTGGACCGCCGGCGGCTCAAATTCCACCTCTGCGACGATCGCACGCAGTTCGCGGGCACGTTCACTCAGTTCGGGATCATTCAGCGCGTATTCGAGATGCCTGTAGGCCCGGCGACTGTCAAAAGGTAACAGCAAAATGCCGATCTGGTAGTGCGCCGCAGGATCCTCCGGAAGGAAGACCACCACGCGCTCCAGCGCGTCACGCGCCGCCAGCCAGTTGCCGCGCCTGGCGTACTCGTCAGCGAGCGCGCGCCACAGCTCAGGATCGGCACGCAGCTCACCGGCGGCCTGCCGATACGCCAGGGCGGCATCCACCCGTCCGGCCTGCGCCATGTCAGCGCCCTGCGCCAGCATGTCCTCGGCGCCGGCTGGAACCGGAGGCGCTGTGCCTGCCCCTGCCCACGATGCGAGGGATACAACCAGCGCGGCCCAGATCGGAAGAGCACACGTCTGAACTCCAGTCACCGCTCATAA
>CAZGYW010000094.1:0-7990 GCA_964530495.1 uncultured Anaerolineae bacterium | reverse complement strand
CTGCGGAACAGGATGACTTCCCGATGGGATTCGAGGCGGCGTTCATCCCCCAGGACATGCAGCGCGGTCTTGATGCCGTGCTTTTCCTGAAATGAGTCAACATAACGCTTTAACGTTGGAACCAGGCCCAGGTCATCCAGCATCATCGGCCGGAGATCGAAAATGAAGTCCCTGATCTTCTGGAAGGTACCCGTGGCTACGGTCTTGAGGTTGTTCAGCTCTTCTGCCGCGCGATCGGGGTTGCGGTCAAAAAGACGCTGGCAGATTTCTGCCTGGAGGATGAAATTCGTCATGGACTGCGCTGGCCCGTCGTGCATCTGGCGTGCCAGGCGTTTGCGCTCGTTCTCCTGAGCCTCAATGACCCGCACAATGACGGCTCCGCCGGGCGGAAGGTCCGTTCCGGCGGCCTGACCGCCGTGGAAGCTGGTCGGTGACATCCCCTCCACGCTACCCAGGATATGGGTGATCAGTTCCACGGTGAATTTGGAATGCTGCTGGTCGCTCTGCAGTTTCTCCAGATTGCCGCGCATGGTCAACAGCCGGTTGCGCGTATCCATCGCTTCGGTATACGTTGCCCGGATGTCATCGCGGGGGACACTGTCGAAATTCGTCTCAATATAGTGCAGGCGATTGGTCACCAGCGCATTTTTCTGCTGAAGCCGCTCGACTTCGTTCTGGGTCTGCTCAACGAGCGCGTTCAGTTCCACTAACTGAGCCTTGAGGCGGTCGTGTTCGGCATGCAGCATCTCAAGCAATTCGGCGCGTGGAGCATCTGTGCTTTGCATTCTGTCGGCCATCGTCTCTTCCGTCTTTTAGATAAATGCGAGCGAGCGCTCAGTCTTCACCAGATTCAGCCAGTGTATCCTGCATACGAACCCAGCCCCGGCGCAGCGCATAAACGGCTGCCTGAGTGCGATCCTCAACATCCAGTTTTTTCAGGATTGAAGTCATGTGATTCTTGACGGTCTGGTGACTGATTCCCAGTTCGACCGCGATCTGCTTGTTGCTCATGCCGCGGGTGACAAACTGCAGAATCTCCATTTCACGGGGGCTGAGCGGGACAAAGTGCTCGGCGGGATCGACCATGTATGGCCCGGTCGCCGCCTCCACACCAGCATCCAGCCAGATGCGCAGCCCGGCCTCGTCAAAGACCTGATCGCCGACGATATAGAAGCCCTGCACGATTTGCCGGATCACGGCCACCAGGCGGGATGGCTCCACGTCTTTGGAGTAGTAGGCGGAGGCTCCGGCGCGCATGGCATGCAGCACCTGTTCCTGGTCGTGGTAGGCAGTCAGCATGACTACGGCCATGCCGGTCCGGTCGGCTTTGAGCTGGCGGGAAACCTGCAGGCCATTCATCGAAGGGAGGTTGATGTCGATCACGACCACATCGGGCTGCAACTCGCGTGCCAGTCTGAGCGCTTTTTCGCCATCTGCTTCTTCACCGATGACCGTAATGTCATCTTCAAGGGAGAAAACTTTGGAGAGTCCTTCGCGAAACAAGGGGTGATCGTCCACGATCAGAACGGTGATCTTCTGCGGGTCGTCCGCCTGTCTATGCTGTGCCATTTGATTCCTCGGCTCTGGAGGCCGGCATTGCATGCAGATGACATCTCAACTGGGAGTATACCATAAATGAAGGCGCGAGATTGTCCTCTTGCTGGTGAATGCCCGGGGAAGGCTACTATGGCTAATGATATATCAGTATATGGCAGGCATACAAATGCCCAGCTAACGGGCTGGCATTCTGATCATGGCGAATTCAGTTGCCTGGCGGGGAATCGCCTCCCGGTTTTTCCGGGCTGTGCAGGGCGCTAATTCAGGCTGCCATCTCGCCGGAAGTATCGCCGCGCTGGCGCAGGTTGCGCAGATATGAGAGCGAGCGCGCAGTCAGGTAGACGAGCGTGAGACCGCCCAGGCCGGCGGCAAGACGCGTACGGTGTGACATATGGTGCAGATTGGGCAGTGCCGGCATTCTCACAGGGACTGCAACCGGGACTCTGGCCCACCAGTTGCGTGTGGCGCGCTGCCGGTGCTGCCCCAGTTCGTGGTACAGCGCCTGGACAAATTCCTCTGACGGTGCTACCGGAAGAAGCGCCTGCCGAAGACGGTCGGTCAGGTGCACCAGATCGCTGATCGCGTTACGCGAAAGGTGGTATTGCTCCAGCAGGGTTGCCAGCGGCGCCACGCCATCCACATAATCACTCAGGAAAGCGGCGATACCGGGGTCGTTCTGGGATTGGGGCCTTGCAGTCATGACACTTCTTTCCTGGCTACCACCTGGTGCCGACTAGATTTCCTCTGCTGCGCGGGCATCGCCATCTCTACCCCGGTGCGTCAGTTCATGGCGCAGTGCCTGCAGGGTGCGGTGATATAATGACTTCACCGCGCCTTCAGTCCGGTTCATGATGGTGCCAATCTCGGCATTGGACATGCGTTCCACATACTTCAGGATAATCAGTTGCTGGCGCTCCTCCGGGAGCTGCCGGATGGCTTCCAGCAGTGTGCGCTGCTCTTCCTCCGATTCCACCTGATCTTCCGGCGGATCCTCATGCGTACCGGCGCCAAGATAGTCGTCGAGCGAGATGATCTGGCGCCGCCCCCGATCCCGATGCCAGTTGGCCACCAGGTTATGGGCGATCCGGTACAACCATGCCGAAAACGGGATGCCGCGGTCGGTGTAGGAGCTGATGTGATCCATCGCCCGGTAGAATACCCGGGCAGTGAGGTCTTCGGCGTCATGGTGATTGTTGGTGCGGTAGTAGACGTAATTGTAGATTTTTCGGATGTACCGCCGGTATAATTCGCCGAAAGCCTCTGAGTCATCACGCGCCCAGCGTACCAGTTGAGCATCATCCGTCAGCTCGTATTCTCTGGTCTCTGGCTCACTCATAAGTACAAACACCCTGTGTCAGTGAAGGTTACGGACGGACTAATCGTCGCGGGCACGCTGAAGCAATGCAGAGTATATCGTGCGGTCTTAATGGAAACCACCAACACTCGGGCTGGTTTCCATCATGCAGGGAGTGGCTACCGTGAAACGTTACTGTGGTATGTTTCTGGCGCTGTTGGTGGGGTTTGCCGCGCTGATCGCACCGATCAGCGCCCAGGGGGAGATCCGTCTGGCGGCGCTGCAGGTGGGGCTGTGGCCGGAATTCGACCGGCCGTCACTGCTGGTGATTTACTGGGGTGAGCTGGCTGCGGACACCGCGTACCCTGCCACAATCAGCCTGCAGATGCCAGCCCGGATCGTTGCCCCGCATGTGGTGGCGGCGCAGGCGGCGCTGGATGGCAATGTGGTCGAAGTGCCCTACGAAGCGCAGGTAATCGGCGACTGGCGGGTGATCTCGTTTGAGACCAATGGCCCGCAGTTCCAGCTTGAGTACTATGACACCCTGAATCGCGAGGGCGACCAGCGTTCACCGGGTTTTGTCTGGGCAGGGGACTATGCCGTTGACAGCTTCTCGGTGGAGTTTCAGCAGCCGCCCGGCGCAGCGGATATCAGCGTTTCGCCGGCGCTGTCCAACGTGGAAATCGGCCCCCAGGATGGCCTGATCTATGCGCGCGGCCAGTTTGGCGCGGTGGCGGCCGGTCAGACCTTCAGCCTGGCGATCAGCTATATGCGCAGTCAGGACGAGCTAACGACCGACCTGCTGAACAGCTCAAACCAGGTCCAGCCGGTTGATACAAGTCCGGCGGCTGCGAGTTCTCCGCTGTCCGACGGTGTTGATGTCGTGCTGCTGGTTGTGGTGGCGGTGGTGTTCTTCCTGCTGGGCGCGGCTGCGATGCGCGTGGCGATCAATCTGCAGGACCTGAACCGCCAGAATCGCGGTCGTAAAGGGCGGTAGCGCCGGGCTGTCTAAGGAGCAACAAGGGGGAAGCCGCCGGGCTTCCCCTTGGCGTTGTGCGCCTCAGCGCGCCGTGCGAATGCTGAGGCTGGTGCCGTCGGTTGAGAACGTCACCGCGCCGTGCCGATCGGTCTGGTAGAGCGGCACGGTACCCAGCCGGGCGACGACCGCGTCGTCCGGGTATCCCTGAAAATTGCCCACGGCGACCTGCACAACCGCCACCTGCGGCCGGACGGCGTCCAGCAGTGCCTGGCCGCTTACGCGTGGAGAGCCATGTGACGGCAACTGGAGCACCGTAGCCTGCAGATCGCGCCCGCTGGTGACGAGTACCGCTTCCGCTTCCGGGCTGAGATCAGGCATCAGCAGGAAGCTCACGGCGCCGTAACTCACTTTCAGCACCAGTCCCGCGTCGTTGGGTTGGCTGTTCGGGGCCGGGGGCGCTGCGGGATGGAGCACTTCCAGACGGACACCATCGCCGGTTTCGAAAACGTGGCCGCCATAGACGGCCTGGACGGCAATACCGGCGGCGGTCAGGCGTTCGTTGAGCAACAGGACGTCCTCCGCGTCGGAAAGCTGGCCCGTGGAGGCGGCGTGCTGAACCCGGTACCGTTCCAGCATTGCGGGCAGGGCGGCGACCTGCGCGTTCTTGGGCTGAGTCAGGATCAGCAGCTCAATCTCACGATCCCAGTAGGGTAAGTTGTCGCCCAGTGCCGTCAGCAGCCGGGTCGGATATTGTCCACCATCGATCAGGATGTGCATGCCGGCCGGAGTCTCCACCAGCACCGCGTTGCTGCTGCCTGAGTCCGGGAAGTGGACGTGCAGGCGGCCATCGGGCAGCGCCACCGCTCCGATGATCAGGAGCGCTGCGGTCGTGCCGCCCGCCCCCAGCACGACCAGGCGCATCAGTCTCGGTTGGAGGTAATCCCGGAGGCGGCGGTGCCAGCCCGGCCGCGTCCCCTGCAGGAGTGCTGCACCCAGCATCGCCAGGTAGAACGCGGCAACCAGACCGGGATCGACTCCGGCTGCTATGTTGGCGCCGGGCAGGGGAGCGAACAGCCGCACGACGCTGGTTGTCCAGCCCAGGAAGAGCCATGCCGCCCAGAAGACGGGCTGGGCCAGGAGGGGGAGTACCAGCCCGATCAGGGTTGCCAGTCCGCCCAGGATGATGAGCGGCGCCTGCGCGGGCAGGATCAGGAGGTTGACTGCGATGGAACTCAGCGAGAGCCGGCCGAAATACAGGATGATCAGCGGCAGCGTGGCGATCTGAGCCGCCAGGCTGACGATCAATGGCTCGCTGAGCAGGCGCAGCAGGCGCTCTACGGTGGCGGACTCCAGCCACGTGGACAGCAGCCGGCGCAGGCCGTGTTCGAGCGGATCGGCGAACAGCGCCAGGCCCAGGACGGCGCAGAAGCTGAGCTGAAAGCCGATATCCCACAGGACGAATGGATCGTGCAGAGTCATCACGCCGGCGGCGAACGCCAGCGACGTTGGGACGTGCGTCCGGCGGCGCAGCAGGGACGCAATTACCAGCAAACTGCTCATCACAGCGGCCCGCAGCACAGCGGCATTAGCCCCGACGAAGATCGTGTAGACGCCAATGACTGCGATGCTGAGTCCGCCGGCGAGCCGGGCACGGCGCGGCCAGATCGCGCTCAGCAGCCGCATGACCAGCCCGGCAATCAGGGTCATGTTGAACCCGGAGATGGCGATGACGTGCGAGCTTCCGGTGGCATTGAATGCCTCCCGCACATCCGGCGCGATGCCTGTCTCAACGCCGAGCAGGATGCCGACCAGCAGCGAAGCCTGCGGCTCCGGCAGCGCGCTGGTGATGATGTCCTGCGTGCGGGCTTTCAGGGTGTAGAGAGTCTGAAGGAGTGGCTGGCCGTGGCCGTGGCCGAGCACCTCAACCTCGGCATTGGGCATCCAGCTCAGGATGCGGTCGCGGGCCAGGTAATCCCGGTAGGAGAAATCATCGAACTCCGGTGGTGTCAGCACCAGGCCGGAAGCGGAGACCCGGTCTCCGTAGGCATAGTCACCGTAGCGCGGCGCCTGGACGAGCAGCCGGCCGCTTAGCGGGGTGCGGTTTCCGGAGCGGTAAGCAGTCTCCGCGCGGAGGCGCAGGTTGATGTGACTGTCGCGCACGTCCGGTTCGGCGACGATCACGCCGGTGACTTCACGCCAGCCCTGGCCATTCAGGTGGAGAAGGGCATCCGGGCCGGGTGGGGCGGTGGCAATCGTGATGCGCAGCGCTCCGGCAGCCAGCGCTGCGCCACACAGGAAAGCCAGGCGCAGGCGGTGACTCCGGCGGGCAGCCAGCCCTAGCCCTCCGCAGAGCAGCAGCGCAGTTGCCAGAGCCAGGGGCGGCAACGTGGCTGCTTGCGCACCCAGCAGCAGCCCGGCGGCCCAGGCGAGGGTGAGGTAGATCAGAGTCATGGCGCCGTGCCTGGCAGTAACGTTGACGCTCGCAGGCTCCCCGCCGGCCAGGCTGCGGACGGGATTGCCCTGAGTATAGCAGCATAACCGGTCTACGCTGCAGCACAGGACAATTGGTCAAACATATTCAGGTAATAGCAATCCGATTTGTTGAGGATGCACGAAAGGGGCGTTATACTCATTACGAGCCTATCGCTTTCCCAAAAATGATTAGTGCCGCAGCACTCTGGGGCAAGATCGGAGACGCGCTTCGTGAACTTGCACGAGTATCAGTCCAAACGTCGGTTTGAGGAATTCGGGGTGCCGATCCCACACGGTGAAGTGGCCGAAACGCCGCAGCAGGCGCGCCAGATCGCCGAGCGCCTGGGTCGTCCGGTGGTCGTCAAGGCGCAGGTGCTGATCGGCGGGCGCGGCAAGGCCGGCGGCGTGAAGCTGGCGCAGACCCCGGCGGAGGCGGAGGCTCACGCCCAGGCCATTCTGGGCATGGACATCCGGGGCCATACCGTCCGCAAGGTGCTGATCGATCCGGCCTCCAACATCAAGCAGGAGATCTACCTCGGGATCACGAATGACCGCGCCGCGCGCAAGCCGCTGATCATGTGCAGCGCGGAAGGGGGCATGGACATCGAGCAGGTGAACCGGGTGAAGCCAGAAGCCATTATCCGCGAGCACATTGATCCGCTGCTGGGCCTGCGCGATTATCAGATTAACGCCCTGGCCCTTGGCATTGAGCTGCCCTACGAGCTGTGGCGCTCGTTCACCCGGCTGGCGCACAGCCTGTGGCGGTGTTATGTTGCCAGTGACGCCACGCTGGCCGAGATCAATCCCCTGATTATCACGGCAGAAGGTGAGCTGCTGGCGGTCGATGGCAAGATGTCGATTGACGACAACAGCCTGTACCGCCATCCTGACCTGGCGGCGCTGCGGGATACCTCCGCGGAGCCTGAATCCGAGACGCGCGCCCGCGCAGCCGACCTCAGCTATGTGAAGCTTGACGGGCAGATCGGTTGCATGGTCAATGGCGCCGGGCTGGCGATGGCCACCCTGGACATGACCAGTATCTATGGCGAAGCGGACGGCATCGGCCCGGCGAATTTCCTGGACATCGGCGGCGGCGCGGACGCGGAGACAGTAGCGGCGGCCCTGCGCATCATCCTGGCGGATCCGGACGTTAAGGCGATTCTGCTCAATATTTTCGGCGGGATCACCCGCGCGGATGAAGTTGCCAGAGGGGTGATTCAGGCCTTCGCCGAGTTCAATACCAATATCCCAAAGGTGGTTCGGCTGGTGGGCACGAATGAGGAAGAGGGGCGGCGCCTGCTGGCGGAAGCGGCGATCCCTAACATGACCACGGCGATCACGCTGTCTGAAGCGGCACGGCTGGCTGTAGCTGCGGTGAAGGGAGCCTAGGGCGATGGCGATCCTGGTTGATAAGAACACACGGTTGATTGTACAGGGGATCACGGGGCAGCAGGGGCTGTTTCACACCCGGCAGATGATCGTCTATGGCACCAATGTGGTGGGCGGTGTGACTCCCGGCAAGGGTGGTCAGTGGGTTGAAGGCAAGCCGGTATTTGATACGGTGCGAACAGCCCGGGAAGCCACCGGCGCCAATGTGTCGATCATCTATGTTCCGGCGCGCTTCGCGGCGGATGCGATCCTGGAAGCGATTGACGCCGAGATGCCGCTGATTGTGGCGATTACCGAGG
>CAZGYW010000093.1:0-7990 GCA_964530495.1 uncultured Anaerolineae bacterium | reverse complement strand
GGAAGGAGCACATCCCATCCCTGGGCAAAAATCCCGCCCAGCACGATCAGCTCCGGGTTGAGGACGTTCACCAGGTTGGCGAGGGCGACGCCCATATACCCCGCCCGCTCGCGCAGGAGGGCCAGCGTCGGCCCGTCTCCGGCCCGCGCTGCCGCGAAGACGCGGTCCAGGGGGCTGCCGGAGCCATCCGCCAGGCTGGCCGCCAGCGCGCCATCGGGGTTCTTCCGGGCCATCGCCTGCGCTTCCTCCACAATCACGCGCTCCGAAACCAGCGTCTCCAGGCAGCCGGAGTTGCCGCAGCGGCAGGCCGCGCCCCCTTCCGGGAGCATGGTCGCATGGCCGATCTCGCCTGCCCCGGCCCCGCCACCGTAGTACAGCCGCCCCCCAACCACGATCCCGGCGCCCACGCCCACCCGGGCGAAGACGCACACCAGGGAGTACACCGCTTTGCCCGCGCCAAACAGCGCCTCCCCCAGCGCCATCGCCCGCACGTTGTTGTCCACAATCACCGGCAGGCGCAACTGGCTGGCAAAGTACTCCCCCAGCGGGACGGCGTGCCAGTTCATGTTCGGCGCCACCACGTTGACTCCGGTCTGCGGATCCACCAGCCCGGAAGCGCCGACCCCCACCCCCAGGATGCGCCCCGGATCGATCCGTGGCGCGCGGGCCAAAACCACCCGGACGAGCGCCGTGGTCCGCGCCAGCACCGCCGCCGGCGGCTCATCCAGCGCATGGGCAAACTCATCAACTGCCACCGGGCGCGCGAGCAAATCCGTCAGCGCCACCCGCACGCTGCCCACGCCGAAGTGGATGCCAACGGCATAGCGCGCCCCCGGCACGAGGGCCAGCGCCTTGCGCGGCCGCCCCACGCCCCGCCGCTCATCCGGCGTCGGCTCCGCCTCCTCCTGTGCCACGATGCCACGCTCGATCAATTCGCCGACGAGGTTCGTGATTGTGGTGGTGGAGAGGCCGGTCGCTTCCGCCAGGCCGACGCGGGAAATCTCCGGGTGGCGCAGCAGCATGAGCAGGATGGCGCTTACGTTGGCCATCTTGATCGTGGTGCTGCTGCTTCCAACCGGTATGCGGTGAATCACCATGAGTTGCCAATCCCGATTCTGACGTTACAATGGAGGGTAGCAGGGTCGTTACCGGGGAATCTGAATTATTTAATCACACGAAATAATTAATTAAGCGCATTATACCCGCCTTTTCGGCGCGGAGTCAACCGGGTTTTCCCGGAGAATCAAGCCGGGCGGCTGTGAGGGTGATCGTCACAGCCGCCCGGTTGTTTGTGTGCTGACTCCGTTACGGCGCCGGATTGACCGGGATCTGCCCGAAATCGTCCGGGCCGAGGGTACCCACGTTCGCCCGCGAGGCCGGATAGGCGCTGAGCAGCGCCTCCTGCACGCCCTCCTCCGGGTACGCGACGTCCAGCAGGCGGGTGTGATTGGTATCCGCCGGGCCGCCGCCAATCCGCCACTGCTCGGCAGCGGGCTGCACGTCCCGCAGGCGCCACACCCCCGCGGCCGGATAGCCTTCCTGGCCGCCCACTGCCACCGCATAGGCCCACGTCGCCGGATCGCCCGGCAGCGCGCTGCGCGAGGCGCGGATCGTGATCCGGCGCTGGCCGGGATTGGTCAGGATTGTCAGCGCGCCGTCCACCTGGACCGGGCCTTCCGCGCCGGGCCGGTAGATGCCGGGCGTCCAGCCTTCCGCCCAGATCGCGTAGTCCCAGGCGTATTCCGGCGGCAGGGCAGCGTTGCGTCCCGGCAGGAGCAGCCGCGCGCCGTTCTGCGGGCCGTCCACGTCGATGTACACGTCAATGGTATGAATGCCCATGCCGTTCGGCGCACCCCAGTCGTTCTCCACCGGCCCGCGGAAGTTCACGCGGAAGATCACGTCCTGCTCATCGTAGCCGACGGTCAGCCCGGTGATGTCGTACGCCCCGCGCCGGAACACCACGTCATTGGGGTACACGTACGTCCCCGGCCCGTGATCGTCCCCGGTCGGGTCAGCCACCTCCAGGACTACGTTGGGAACAGCGGTATCCGGCAGCACCAGCAGGGCCGGGCCACCCTGCGGGACCACGGCGGTACGCGTCTCGCCACTGGCCACCACCAGTCGCAGGTTCAGGCCATCCCCGCTGCGCGCCACCGGGGAGAGCGCCACCAGCGGCACAGCCAGCTCCAGCACATCCCCGGCCAGTGCCACCGTCTCCACGGGCGCAGCCAGTGTCCACCCGCCGCTGCCATCGGAGTTGTACAGCGCCGCCGCCGCGCCCTCAACCCCAAACGTGACCTCAAGCAGCCGGTTCGCGCCGAAGCCCAGCAGCGGGCGCTCGCCTTCCTGCTCGCTGCGCGTGTAGGCGTTGATGGGCAGGGCGTCCGGCGTCTTAAAGTAGAAGCCAAGCGTCTCGCTCCCGTCTAACAGCGCGTCCAGCCGCAGATAGAGATTGTCATCGTCAAAGCCGTAGTACAGGCCATTCAGGGCGTTTGGAGCCTGCATCTGATCATAGAAGGCCGCCGCATCCCACTCCCCTGCCGCCGCGCTGCCATCCACCGTCACCGCCAGGGCGCCGCTCGCCGCGCGGTCTACCGGCTGGGCGGCCTGCGGGATGACGGGGATGAACACGCTGGCGGGCGGCTGCACGCTGATCAGGTCGTAAACCCGCTGCAGGTGGCCGCGGAACATCTCGTCAAAAGCCCAGTCCTGGCCTGAGTCCTGGTCCGCGCCGTAAAACCAGAACCAGTCGGAGCCTTCCGCGATGTACATCGCTTCCAGCGCCTGCTGCCTGACCTCGGCGCTCAGACGCGGCTCCGCCTGCTGGAGCGCCAGCCGGGCGTCCAGCAGGTACTCCCAGGCGCGGTTCTCTTCCTCTTCCCCGATCCAGGTGCTGAAGTCCGGCGTGATCCACGAGCCGGGCCACAGGTTTTCGATCGGGCGCAACTCGCCGGCCAGCGCCAGGTATTCGGACGGCGTCACCGTCCGGATGTGCTCCGCTTCGGAAAATTGGCGGTACATGGCATGCAGGAAGTCCTTGCCGTCATTGGCGTAATGCTCCCAGGCGTTTTCGCCATCCAGCAGGATGGTAACCAGGTGCGGCCCCTGCGCCCCGCTGGCCTGCAGGGCATTCCGGATGTTGTCCAGGCGCCCCATGAGGTCGGCCGCGGCGGCCTCCCCGCTCATGCCCGAATACTGAAAGCCCAGCTTGTCGGAGATCACCTTATCCCGGAACAGGATCGCCACCTGCCCGCCGCGTCCACCGGTGACGGTGTAGGGCCGGTACAGAGCGTCCGCCTGGCGCACCGTATCCATGCTATCGCGCGTGAAGTCCTCCACGTCCGGCAGGCTGCGGGCCAGCACCTCCTCGTCCGTGGCGATCCACTGGATGCCCGCGCTGGCGACCATCTGCACGATCTGAGGGGAGACCGATCCTTCCGCCGGCCACATCCCGCGCGGCGCCGCGCCGAAGTGCTGGTCGTACATGGCCGCGCCCAGTTCCACCTGGGCCACCGCGTCCTGCCCGAAGACGAAACGCTCCGGCAGCTCCGCCTCCGGCATGGCGACCGCGGCCACGCTGCTATCCACCAGCAGGGGCAGGATCGGGTGCGCGAACGGCGTCATCGTGATCTCGATCTGGCCGGCCTGCTGCAACTGGGCGTGGTAGGGCAGCACTTCCCCGATGAGGCGTAGATGCTCGGCGAAGAGTACCGCCTTGTCGGCTTCCTCGAAATCGCGCCCTCTGGCCACCAGCGCCGCCAGCGGTTCCTCCGCCAGCCAGTCAGGATCGGTCCAGGCCAGGTTGAAGAGCACCTGCAGATCGCGGAAATCCCCTGCACCCCACTGCTCAAGCGCCGCGTCAATCCCGGCTTCGTCGCGCATGGTCAGCAATTGCTGGTAGCGTGGGAAGCGCTGGATGATCCGGCGGTTGGTGTCGAAGAACCGTTCCAGCAAGTAGCGCTTCTGGTCGGCGGTCAACTCCTCCGCCGGGACCTCGGCCACCACCCAGTAGGCATCCTTCGCCCCGGCCAGCAGGTCATCGATCTGGCGGATCAGACTCGGTGTGTAGTTGAACGTCACATGCACATCCGGGTACGCTTCCAGCATGGTCGCCATGTCCAGGTAGTCTTTGGTGGCATGAACGCGCACCCAGGGCCGGCTGTAGACCCCCGTCTCCGGATCTTTATAGTAGACCGGCTGGTGCTGGTGCCAGATCAGGGCCACGTACAGCGGCTCATCCGCCGCCTGGGCCAGCCGTTCCCCACCTGCCGGGGCCAGGCCTCCGGCCAGGGCCAGGGACGCCTGCCCCACCACCATGACCAGCACCAGCGCCAGTACACTGACACGCTTGAGATTGCCACTCCGCTTCATACCAGTTCTCTCCTGCACTCCAGGCCGCACCTGCATACCCCCATGGTAACACAGGCAGCCGCCCCGGCCTACGCGCACGGCGTCGATTCGGCATTACACTGGAAATACGAGCCGCAGCGCACACGCCGAGGTGAGGAATGAACGAGCAGCACATTTACATCGTGTCCGGCGGGGCGGGCCTCAGCGGGGAGCAGATCGTCCAGACCGCGCTGGCCCAGTTTGGCGAGGGGGCGGCGCGCGTGACCATTGTGCCGCACGTCCGCGAGCGCGCCCAGATCGACGCCATCATCCGGGAGGCCCGGACCACGGGCGGCCTCATCGTCCATACGCTGGTGGATGCCGGGCTACGCAGCCAGATGGTCGCGCTGGCTCACGATCACAACGTCACCGCGGTCGACCTGATGGGCAACCTGCTTTCCCGCCTCTCCGACCTGCTGGAGCGGGAGCCGGCCGGCCAGCCGGGCCTGTACCGCCAGCTCCGGCTCAACTACTTCGAACGCATCGAGGCCATCGAGTACACGGTCGCCCACGATGACGGCCGCCGTCCTCACGAACTTGACCGGGCCGAGATCATCCTGACCGGCGTCTCCCGCGTGGGCAAGACCCCGCTGGCAATGTACCTCTCCGTCCAGGGCTGGAAGACCGCCAATGTGCCGCTCATCCCCGGCATCGATCCGCCGGACGAGCTGTTCAGCATCGACCCGCGCAAGGTGATCGGCCTGACCATCGACATGGCCCAGATTCTCACCCATCGCCGCTGGCGCCAGCGCCGCCTGGGTTTGACGGACGAGGTGGACTACGTGGACCCGGCCGCCGTGCAGGAGCAGCTCACCCTGGCACGGCGCGTGTTCCAGCGCGGCGGGTTCGCCGTCATCGACATCACCAACCGGCCGATTGAGGAGAGCGCCTCCGAGGTCATCGCGCTGGTCACCCGCCACCGCCGGCCGCCCGGCAGCCGTTAACGTGCAACCTGCGCCCGCTCCCTGCGTATAGTGTGTCAGATGGTAGGCAAGGATTTCAGCAGGGGGAGGACATTCATGGCGGAAAACAAACAGAATCACAATATCGGGGCCTATATCCTGATCGGCATCGGCGTGGTCATGCTCTTCAGCCAGTTCGGCTTCGGCAACGATTTCAACTGGTGGGCGATCTTCATCGCGCTGCCCGGGCTGGCCATGCTGCGCAACGTGCGCAACGCGTACCAGATCGACCACGAGCTTACTTCCAACGAAATGATCCAGGGCGGGCTGGGCATCTTTCTGGTGCTGATGGCCCTCGGTTTCCTGTTCCAGATCGAGCTGGGCTTCCTGTGGAACCTGTGGCCGCTGGCCCTGATCGCGGTTGGCGTGGCCATGATCGCCGGGGGGCGCCGGCGCTAGACGCCAGTGCAGTGACTTTGCCAGCCGCCTCGATCACGCGATCGGGGCGGCTGTCTTGTTGAGTGTTACAGTCGCTCTGTATGGAGCGCCACGATGGCCTGCCCCAGGCTCAGCCCGCCGTCATTGGCGGGCACCTGGCGGTGGGTCAGCACGCGGAAGCCGCGCGCCCGCAGCGCCTCCCGCATCAGGCGCAGGAACAGCCGGTTCTGGAACACCCCGCCGGAGAGCGCCACCGTCCCCAGCCCGGTGCGTGCGCGGACCTGCTCCGCTGCCGCCGCGAACATGGCAACCAGCGTCACATGGAACGCCGCCGCCACTTCCGGCGCAGGCCGTCCGGCCTGTACATCGGCCACGATTGCCGCCAGCAGCGGCCCCACCCGCAGCACGCCGTCCTCCTCCAGCGTGAAGGGATACGCGCCAACTGCCGCCGGATCGACGGCGCGCGCGGCCAACTCCAGCGCGATGGCCGCCTGTGCTTCGAAGGTCGCCACCGGGCACAGCCCCAGCAGGGCCGCCACCGCGTCAAACAGCCGCCCGGCGCTGGAGGTCAGGGGTGTGTTGAGGCCGCGCGCCACCTGCCGGACCACAATCACACGCTCCTGCGCATCAGGATTGGAAAGCGCGGGAACCTCCGGGATCTCGCCCAGCGTGGCCTGCAGGTAACCCCACGCGATCCGGTACGGCCGCCGGATGGCCGCCGCACCGCCCGGCAGCGGCAGGTACTCCAGAAAGGCGGCGCGCTCGTAGCCGCGCACATCCGCCACCAGCACTTCGCCGCCCCAGATCGCTCCGTCCGGCCCGTAGCCGGTGCCGTCGAGCGCCAGGCCGATGACCGGCGTGCTGACGCCATGCTCGGCCAGGCAGGCCGCGATGTGGGCATGGTGGTGCTGGACTGCCACGCGCGGCACGTCCCATTCCGCCGCCAGCTCGCGGGCCAGGCGCGTGGTCAGGTAATCCGGGTGCAGGTCGTGGGCAATCACTTCCGGCGTCACCTTGAACAGCCCACGCAGATGATCGAGCGCCTCCCGGAAATAGGCCAGCGCCTCCAGCGACTCGACTTCGCCGATGTGCTGGCTCAGGAAGGCATCCCGGCCGCGCACCAGGCACAGCGTGTTCTTCATCTCGGCGCCGGTCGCCAGGATCTGGCGCTCAGCCTGCCAGGCCAGCCGGATCGGGTACGGCGCGTCCCCGCGCGAACGGCGCAGCGGCTGGAGCGCGGCATCCCCCTCCCCGGCGAAGCGATCCACCCACCACACCGCATCATCGCAGCGCATGTGAATCGGGCGGTTGTGGAGCAGGAAGGCGTCCGCGACCGGGGCCAGAGCCTCCAGCGCGGCGGCGTTTTCGGTGATGATCGGCATGTCGCTCAGGTTACCGCTGGTCATCACCAGGGGAACCCCCGCATCGCGCAGCAGGAGGTGGTGCAGCGGCGTGAAGGGCAGCATCACGCCCAGCATCGGGTTGTCCGGCGCGACGTTCGGCGCGAGGCCGTTACCCGGCCGGGTGTAGAGCAGGACGATCGGCGCGCTCACCGCGCCAAGCAGCGCCGCCTCGTCGGCGTTGACCATGCAGTAGCGCCGCACATCATCCAGCGCTGCCATCATGACCGCGAAGGGCTTGTCCGGCCGAGCCTTACGCGTCCGCAGGCGGGCGACCGCCGCTGCATTGGTCGCGTCACACGCCAGGTGAAAGCCGCCCAACCCCTTCACCGCCACGATGTACCCCGCCCGCAGCAGCGCCGCCGCCCGGGCGATGTCGTCTGGCCCGGCGCTCGCCACTGCTGCCAGCGTCTCCTCCGGCGCAGCCAGCGCCACCCGCGGCCCGCAGACCGGGCAGGCGTTCGGCTGGGCGTGGAAGCGGCGGTCGAGCGGATTCTCGTATTCCTCCCGGCAGGCCGGGCACAGCGGGAAGCCGCGCATCGTCGTCTGCGGGCGGTCATACGGCAGCCCCTGGATGATCGTATAGCGCGGCCCGCAGTTGGTGCAGTTGGTGAACGGGTAGCGGTAACGCCGGTTGCCCGGGTCGAGGAGTTCCGCCAGGCAATCCGGGCAGGTCGCCACATCCGGCGAGACCAGGGACGTGCCCGCGTCCGCCGCGCTGTGGCGGATGACAAAGCCTTCAAACGCGCCATCGTCACGGGCAATGCGGGCGACCGTCACCCGGTCGATGCGGGCCAGGGGCGGCGCTTCCGCCGCGATCGCCGCCTGGAAGGCATCCTGCACCTCCGGCGCGCTCTCCAC
>CAZGYW010000092.1:0-7996 GCA_964530495.1 uncultured Anaerolineae bacterium | reverse complement strand
ACCACCGGCCCTGCCGCAGCCACCAGCGCAACCAGCATCACACCCAGCATCACATTCCGCCATCGTGCCATGATCGTACTTTGCCTCCACAATACCGTGCGCCACTGTAAACAGGCGAATTGTACGGCATCGCGCGCCTGCCGCCAAGCCCCGTTGGACATCCGCCC
This sequence comes from uncultured Anaerolineae bacterium, assembly GCA_964530495.1. Taxonomy (GTDB): domain Bacteria; phylum Chloroflexota; class Anaerolineae; order Aggregatilineales; family Ch27; genus CAZGYW01. The sequence continues at coordinate 7,829 of CAZGYW010000092.1, read as the reverse complement.
CCCCAGTCTGTATAATCGCGGCCCAGAGCGATCACACCACATGGGATATCGGGAGAATACGCGCTTGCCAGACCAGAAGCGCCCAACAGTTGCGTCCAACCTCTACACAGAGGAGTACTTTCGGACCGCCTGTGAAGGCTATGACGAGTTCAACCGGAGTGAGGGGGAGCATCTCTCCCGCCGGTTGAAGGCAGCCTTTGCGCTGGCGGAGGTGCGGCCGGGGATGCAGGTCCTGGATGTGGGCTGTGGCCGGGGCGAGATTCTGCGCCATTGCGCGGCCCTGGGCGCTGACGCCTACGGCGTCGACTACGCCACAGTCGCCGTTGATATGAGCGCCACCGTCGTCAAGAATACCGGGGTGGCCCAGGGAGTGATCGGCGTCGGCCAGGCCAATGCCCGCCAGTTGCCCTTCGCCGATGCGGTGTTCGACCGCGTGCTGATGTTCGATGTGGTGGAGCACCTGTACCCCTGGGAGCTGCACGAGGCCCTGCTCGAGGTGCGGCGTGTCCTCAAGCCGGATGGGCTGTTCATCGTCCATACCGCCCCGAATGTGTGGTATGACCGCTATGCTTACCCGCTTGTCCGCCGGGCGCGCATCCTGATGGGCCAGGGCGCGCGCTACCCGAAACACCCGCGCGAGTTTCTGGTCGACCATAACGTGCATGTGCACGTTAACGAGCAGAGCATGTTCAGCATGCGGCGCGTCCTGCAGGCGGCCGGGTTTGACGCGCGCGTCTGGCTGGATAGTCCGCCGCAGGACTGGGGCGCCGGGCCGATCGGCCAGGTGCGCCGCGCCCTGTTTCGGGTGCCCCCCTTCCGCTGGTTTTTTGAACGTGAAGTGTTTGCGGTAGCCCGCAAAGCGTAGGCCGAGGTTCGACCTGTCATGCGTGACAAACGACCCGTTGACGAACTCAGCATCGAGGAACTGGAGCGCATCCTGGCGATTCGCAAGCGCGAAGCGCGCCAGCAGCGCCTGCGCCGGATGGCCGATCAGGGCCGGGTGCAGGTTCCCCCACCCTCACCGGGAATCGCCCGAACCGACAGCGCACCCGGTCAGGCCGTCACCCCCGCCGGAGAATCCGCGCCGGACGAACAGCTAAGCCTCCCACCGGCGGCGGTTAGCTACGAAGGTACCCCCTACTTTGAGGAGGACTACCAGCTAACGGACGCTGACTCCGAAGCGGAACGCGGCAGCCTGCGCAAGATGATCTGGAACCGCACCCTGTTCGCGATCGAGCTGGTTGCGTTCGCCGGCCTGGTGTTCATCGGGGTGCAGATGGTGCAGGCCCTTCAGGTGCTGCGCACCGAAACCGCCGAGATCCAGGCGGAAGCCCAGGCAGCCGCCTTCGCCAGCATCCCGACTCCCACCACCGCCCCGGACATCAGCCTGAACCGGATCGTACTGCCCAGCGGTCACACGCCCCCCACCTCCGCCGGCGGCGCGCAGTTCAACCTCAACGAGATTCCGGCCAATCTGCGTCCCGTCGTCCAGCGGCAGCTCTCCGCGCCCATCGTCATCCCGACCTCCAGCCCGGAAAGCCCGGTGCGCATCCAGATTCCGGCGATCGGCGTGGATGCGCCGGTCGTCTCCGGCACGGACTGGGAAGCGCTCAAGCGCGGGGTGGGCCACCAGGATAACAGCGGCCTGCCCGGGCGCAGCGGAAACATGGTGCTCTCCGCCCACAACGACATCTACAGCGAGATCTTCCGCTACCTGGATCAGCTCCAACCGGGTGACGAGATCATCGTCTACAGCCTGAGTCAGCAGTATACTTACGTGGTTCGCGAACGGCAGATTGTCTCCCCCTACGCGGTGCATGTGATGGATCCCACCCGTGAGCCGACCGCGACCCTGATTTCGTGCTACCCGTACCAGGTGGATAACCAGCGCATCGTCGTCTTTGCCGATCTGCGTGTGAGTTGATCCGTCACCTGCCCAAAGGAGAACCTATGGCTCGCAAGAAAGCCAGACGTGCCAACATCGCCCCGGAGGCGCTCGATCGCGCCCGCCGCGAAGCTTCCGGTGAGCTGTACGTCCCGGCGGAAGCCCAGTTGAATCAACGCCAGGTCAGCGCCCAGGCCCTGGCCAGCACCGTCCGCAAGACCACGCATGAGGACCTCGCGCAGGAATATGGTTATGTCCTCAATGATCTGCGCAAGATGGGCCTGCTCGCCGCCAGCCTGTTCGCCATCCTGATCGTCCTGTCGTTCATCCTGTAAACTGGCCGCAGGAGGGCAGCCCGGCGGATGGGCCGGGCTGCCCTCCTGTCATAGTTACGCTTTGTGAAATTTATCACATTTCTTGACACCCGCCAACCCGCCGTCTATACTCTGCCTGACTAAGGCGCTATTAGTTATCCACTCAGGCGCCCGGACCGCTTACCGCCTCACCGCACAGGACCTATGCAGCGAGAACGTGTTGCCGACGACATCTACGTCTTCACCAGCGATCTGTATGCACAGGTGACTGCCGGAGCAGTTGTCACGCCGGAAGGCGCCATCTTGATCGACACCCTCGCCTACCCGGAAGAAACCCGCCAGATCAGGAACTTTCTGGAAAAACGGCTGAACTGCCCGGTGCGCATCGTCATCAACACCCACTACCACGCCGATCATACCTACGGTACGCACCTGTTTGAAAATGCGCTGGTCGTGAGCCACGGGCTGTGCCGTGACCTGCTGGACACTCGGGGGCGCAAGAGCGTTGAAGCGGCCCAGCGCAGCTCCTCGGATTTCAGCGATACCAGCGTGGTGCTGCCCTCCATGGTCTTCCGGACCGGGACGTTGAGCGTCCACCTGGGCAACAAAACAGTGGAGCTCTGGCACTCTCCGGGCCACAGCCCGGATTCGGTGGTGTGCTATATCAAGGAGGATCGCATCCTCTTCGCCGCCGATACGCTGATGCCGATTCCCTTTTTCGCTGATGGCAGTTACGATGACTTTGTGGCCTCCCTGCAAGCCCTGCGCAACAGGGGCTTTGAGTGCATTGTGCAGGGCCATGGTGAAGTCGTCCTGCGGGGCGAAGTCGAGAGCAAGCTGGATTCTGACCTTGACTACCTGACCCGCGTGGGCAAGCATGTGGAAAAGGCAATGGCCCATAAAAACCCGGAGAAATACCTCGCCAAAGTGGATATCGAAGCCTGTGGCAAGAGCCGCATCCCGCTGAACGGCGTGGTGCAGGATCTTCACCGCGCGAATATCCGCGCCCTGTACAACCAGCTTCGCGCGGCTCAGACCTGACGCCTGACGCCGTTGCCGGAATCCCTGTTACCCCGTATACTACATGCCACAATGCGTAACCTGCGGAGGCATACCTCCGCAGGTGTTGTTTCGTCCGGCCCGCACCCCCTGCTACACCCTGCCCTTCGGGCAAGAATCAAGGAGTATCCTGTGAGCGCCCGATTTGCCCTTGTCACCGATACGACCGCCGACCTGCCTGCCGATATCATCCACAAGCATCACCTCTACATGATTCCCCAGATCATCGTCTGGGGCCGCGAAAGTCTGCGTGAAGGCATCGATATCGATGCGCCGACCTTTTACGACAGGCTGGCTAAAGCCAGTGAGATGCCCACCACGTCGCGCCCGGTGCCCGCGGATACCGTCGAACTCTTCCGGCGGGCGATGGACGAGACCGGGGCGGAAGCGGTTGTCGTGCTGACCGTCTCCAGGGATGTGAGTGGCACCGTGTCGTCGGTGGAACAGGCCATGACCGAGGTCGATTTCCCGGTGCACCTGGTCGATACGCGCACGGTCTCGCTCGCCCTGGGCATGACCACCCTCAAGATCGCTGACATGCGCGATGCCGGTGCCTCCCCGGAGGAAGCGGTCGCCGCCGCCAGGACGATCGCCGCCCGCAGCCAGGCGCTCTTCACCCCCAGCACGCTGGAATTCCTGCGCCGGGGCGGGCGCATCGGCAATGCCCGGCATCTGCTGGGCACAGCCCTGAGCATCAAGCCGATCCTGACCCTGGTGGATGGCAAGGTGACCGCCCTGGAAAGCGTCCGCACCCGCAAGCGCGCGGTGCAGCGCATGATTGAGCTGGTTGGCGAGGGCATCGACCCGGCGCAACCGGTCTGGCTGGGCGTGGTCGGAGCCGGGGCACAGGATGAAGTCCGGACGGCTATGGCCGAGCTTGAAATGCTCTACCACCCGGAGCGCCTGTACCAGAGCTGGCTGGGCGCGTCGATCGGGGTGCATGCCGGCCCCGGCGTGCTGGGCATTATGGCGGTTCAGTAGCCACTGCGGGCAGCGTCGCCCACGGCTTGAGAGTCGTGAGCCGGTTGGAAGCTCGCGCGCCATCCGGCCTTTTGTGCACAACACCGGGGCCGCGAGCATCCTTAGCGCATCCAGAGTGTTATCGTTCGTAGCATCATGGACTCATCAGGAGATTTCTTGTGACCGCACGCATCGCAGTTGTTGTGGATAGCACCTCCGACATTCCTGACTCAATCGTCAAAGAGCGCCAGATCCAGGTAGCGCCATTGCATATCATCTGGGGTAAAGATACATTCCGGGATGGGATCGACATCACCCCGGCTCAGTTCTACACTCGCCTGGCCTCTGACCCGGCCCTGCCCACCACTTCGCAGCCCACCCCGGCCGAATTTTTGCGCATCTACAGGCAGGCGGTTGAGGAAACCGGCGCTGAATCGGTCCTGGCCCTCACCATTTCGGCCGAACTCAGCGGCACCTACGCCTCTGCAGTGCAGGCCATTAACCTGGTAGACTTCCCGGTACGCGTGGTAGACCTGCGCAACGCGTCGCTGGCCACAACGCTGCCCGCCCTGGAGGTGCTGGACGCCATTGACGCCGGCGCATCCCTGGATGAAGCGGCCGCGCTGGCGGCTTCACTGGTCAGCCGCACCCACCTCTTCTTCACCCTCAACACGCTGGAGTACCTGCACAAAGGCGGGCGCATTGGCGGCGCCAAGCGCTTCATCGGCACGACCTTCAACATCAAACCGCTGCTTACCATGGTCGATGGCAAGATCGAGCCTAAGGCGAGCATCCGCACGCGCAAGCGCGCGCTTGACCACTTAATCGAGGTTGTGGAGCAGACGATTGACACTTCCAAACCCGTTGCGCTCGGCATCCTCCACGGCCAGGCAGGCGAAGATGCAGATTGGCTGGAAGAGGAAGCGCGCAAGCGCTGGCAGCTATCGCGCCTGATCAAAACCCAGATTGGCGCCGTCCTGGGCGTGCATACCGGGCCGGGCGCCATTGGATTCGCCGTCATGCAATAAGTGCCGGTCATGCTGCTGGCCTGCCTGGACATCCCTGCGGGCAGGTCGGCAGCCGGCACCGCGTGAGCCACGTACAGGAGAAGTGTTGTGCCCCCTCAGTTCGCAATCGTCACCGAAAGCACCGCGGATATCCCCCCGGCCCTGGCTGCCGAACGCCAGATCTTCACCACCCCGATGCACATCTACTGGGATGGCGCGGACCTGCGCGACGGGGTGGATATGGACCCGATCGCGTTCTACGAACGACTGGCGACCTCACGCACGCATCCCACCACTTCCCAGCCAACCCTTCCCGAGTTCGCCGCCGTATTTGAGCGGGCAAAAGAAGTCACCGGTGCCGCAGCCGTGATCGTAATGACCATGTCCGCCAGGCTCAGCGGGACGTACAACGCAGCCTGTAAAGCCGCGGAGATGGTCAAGTTCCCGGTCTACCCGATCGACTCACGCACCGGGTCGCTGGCCCATGGGCTGGCCGCCCTGGCTCTGTCCGAAGCGCGCGACGCCGGTATGCCCGTCGATGAGGCCATCAAGCTCGCCCACGAGCTGGCCGCCCGGACAAAAATGATCTTCGCGCTGAACACACTGGAATACCTGTACCGCAGCGGGCGAGTCAGCAACCTGCAGCGCGTGCTCGGCGCCGCCCTGCAAATCAAACCGATTCTGCACGTCCAGGATGGCGGGATCACGCTGTTCGAGCAGGTACGCACCCGCCACCGCCAGATCGCGCGCCTCCTCCGGATTTTTGAGGAATCAGTCGATGCCAGCCGGCCGCTGCGGGTCGGCGTCCTGCACGGCAACTCGTTCGGTGAGATGAACGAGTTCGTCAGCGCCATCACCACCCGCTTCAAGCCCCGGCAACTGGTGACGAACACCGTCTGCCCGCCGGTCGGGGTTCACACCGGCCCCGGCTCCCTGGGCTTCGCAATTCTGCAATGGCCGCTTGAGTGAAAACAAAAGTTGTTCAATATCTTGACATAATACCAACAATCTGGATAATTAGGGCCGCTTTGTAGGTTAATCCGTAAAGACAAGGATGAAGAAACGTGACTAAGACCCCCATCGCCATTGTGACTGATAGCACTTCGGATATCCCCGCTGACATGGCAGCCGAGCGCAAAATCCACATCCTGCCTCTGGCGATTCACTGGGGAGGCCAGACCCTGCGGGACGGCGTGGACATCACTCGCCAGGAATTCTACCGCCGCCTGGTCAGCGATCCCCACCACCCCAGCACGTCACAGCCTTCACCGGGTGAGTTCGCTGACATCTTCCAGCGGGCACGGGATGAGGCGGACGCCGAGGCCGTGGTGGCCGTCACCATCTCCTCCGACCTGAGCGGCACCCACAACTCCGCGCAACAGGCGATCCAGATGGTGGATTTCCCGGTGCACGTTGTTGATTCGCGGACCACGTCCGGCGCGCTGGGCCTGCATGTGCTGGCCCTCGCGGATCTGCGCGATACGGGGGTAGCAGTTGCCGAAGCCGTGCAGAAAGCGCAGGAATACAGCGCGCGAACCCGCGCCACCCTGACCATCAATACCCTGGAGTTCCTGCACCGCAGCGGCCGGGTCAGCGCCGCGCGGCGCTGGATCGGCACCCTGCTCCAGATCAAGCCGATCCTGTACGTCAAGGACGGCAAGCTGGAAGCGCTGGAAGCGGTGCGGACGCGCAATGCCGCCCTGCGCCGGATGATGGAGATCTTCAACGCCTGGATCGTGCCGGATCGTCCCCTGTCGGTTGCGATCCTGTACGGCGATACGCCGGCGGATGCCGATGTCTACGAAGCCGAGCTGCGCGAGCGCTGGAATCCGCGCTTCATCATGAAGGTCATCGCCTCCTCGGCGGTCGGCGTTCATACCGGCCCGGGCGCGATGGGCCTGACACTTTTCCAGTAACGGGGTATGATGGGCGCGTTGACATCCCTGTTCAAGGATTAGAACGCTATGCAACCGCTCACCCCGGAAGATGTCCAGCGCGCGCTGGATAGCTTTGGCCTTGGCCTGCGCATCCGGTTCTTCACGGAATCCACTGCCACGTCCCAGCAGGCGGCTGACGCGATCGGCACCGACCTGGGCACGATCGTCAAGAGCCTGTGCTTCTTTGTGGACGGGCAGCCGGTGATGGTGTTGGCCGCCGGGGACCGGCGAGTCGATGACCGCAAGCTGGCCGCTATGGCGGATGTCTCCCGCAAGAAGGTGAAGATCGCCACACCGGAGCAATGCGTTGAGGTGTTTGGCTATCCGCCGGGCAGCGTCCCCCCGGTCGGGCATCGCACGACCGGCTTTCCCATTTACATCGAGGACTCGCTGGCGCGCTTCACCCAGCTCTATGCCGCGGCGGGCGCGCCCAATGCGATCTTTCCGGTGACGCTGGAACAGCTACAGACTATCTCGGGCGGCCAGTTAACCGACCTCCAGCGCGAGGACCCGCCCGCGCCGTAATCCCACACTATCCAGCGTTATCCCACCCAATCCCACAACGTCCGCGCCTGAATCCCACACCCCGCTGTGGGATTCCGCATTATCCCACCCAATCCCACCGAATCCCACACGGGCTGCGTGGTAATCCCACACTATCCCACCG
>CAZGYW010000091.1:2400-7999 GCA_964530495.1 uncultured Anaerolineae bacterium | reverse complement strand
CGTACCGGTGCTCAATGCCCGCCGCGAAGTGGTCGGCATGGTCAGCCTGAATGAGCTTTTCCCCAAGCTCAAGGATATGCGCTTCTCCGGCAACCGCACCGCGCGCCTGTTCAACACCCTGGTGAACATCGCCGACCTGCCCGACTTCTACTGGGCGGCGCGCCACACCGCCGTGAGCGAGGTGATGAGCCGCGATGTTGAGGTCGTTCAGGTTGATGATGATATGGAACAAATCGCGGCCCTGATGGCCTACAACAACTATCACACCCTGCCGGTCGTCCGGGATAACAAGCTGGTCGGCATCATTTCCCGTTCGGACCTGATCCGGATTGCCATGAAAGTAGATCGCCCATGAAACACGCCGAAGCGACTTCCTCCACCGGGGGCGCGCGCCTCCTGGCGAACCTGTGGCCCACCCTCCTGCCGCTGGCCCTGGTCATCTTTTTCGCCAGCCAGCTGGGGCCAATCAGCCGCGGCGAGGTTGTGACTGCCTCCATCTCCTGGGTGGCGAGCCTGGGCGTCAACCTGGCGTTTCACGTGGACGGGCTGGCCCTGCTCTTCGCCCTGATCATCACTGGCATCGGTCTGCTGGTTGTGATCTACGCCGGCGGCTACCTGGCCGGGGACCGCAACCTGCAGCGCTTTTACGTTATCGTCCAGCTTTTTATGCTGGCCATGCTCGGCGTGGTGACTTCCGGCAACCTGATCCTGCTCTTCATCTTCTGGGAGCTGACCAGCATCACCTCCTACCTCCTGATCGGCTACACCCACGACAGGCCGGAGGCGCGGGCGGCGGCTCTGCAGGCCCTGCTGGTGACGGGCAGCGGCGGCCTGGCCATGCTGGCCGGGCTGGTCCTGCTGGGCATCGCCGGGGGCAGCCTGGAGCTTGCCGCCCTGCTCAGCCAGGGGGAAGCCATCCGCGCGCATGCGCTCTACGCCCCGGCCCTGGTCCTGATCCTGCTGGGCGCCTTCACCAAGTCCGCCCAGGTGCCCTTCCATTTCTGGCTTCCGGGGGCGATGGCCGCGCCCACGCCGGTCAGCGCCTACCTCCATTCGGCGACGATGGTCAAAGCCGGTGTGTACCTGCTGGCCCGCCTCAGCCCGGTGCTGGGGGGAACCGCCCTGTGGCAGGGGCTGCTGCTGGGCGTCGGTGGCGCAACCATGCTGATCGGCGCTTACCTGGCCCTGCGCCACACCGACCTCAAGCGCATCCTGGCCTATTCAACCGTCTCCGCGCTGGGCACGCTCGTCTTCCTGCTGGGCGTGGGCACGCCGCTGGCGGTCAAGGGCGCGCTGGTCTACCTGCTGGGGCACGCGCTGTACAAAGGCGCGCTGTTCATGGTGGCCGGCACCATTGATCACGAAACCGGCACGCGGGACATCACCCGGCTGGGTGGCCTGCGGCGCGCCCTGCCCCTGACCGCGCTGGCCGCCACCATCTCCGCGCTCTCCATGGCCGGACTGCCCCCGCTGACCGGCTTTGTGGGCAAGGAGATCGAGTATGACAGCCTGCTGCACACGGCCTGGCCGGCCCTGCTGACCGGGATCGCGCTCGTCACCAACATCATGACGGTAGCGGCGGCGGGCATGGCGGCCTTCAAGCCGTTCTACGCACCGCGGCCGGAAGACGCCCCGGACGGCGTGCACGAAGGCCCGTGGTCAATGTGGATCGGCCCGCTCACGCTGGCCAGCCTGAGCCTGCTCTTCGGCCTGATCATCGGCCAGGTAGGGGACGTGATCATCGCCCCGGCGCTCTCCGCCGTGCTGAACACACCCACCACCGCCAAACTGGCGCTGTGGCATGGCTTCAACCTCGTTCTGCTGCTCAGCCTGATCACGCTGGCCGCCGGTGTGATCCTGTACCGCTACCGCGACTATACGGCGTTCCCGGCGGCCGTCCGGCGCGGGCTGGACTGGCTCAGCCCGGCAGCCCTCTATGAGCGATCGCTCGGCGCCCTGCTCCGCGTGGCAAAAGCGCAAACGCGCGTCCTGCAGAGCGGCATGCTGCGCTACTACCTGCTGGTCATCATCAGCACAACCATCGCGCTGGTCGGCATCGCCTGGCTGCGCGGCAAACCGCAGATCATCCGCCCGGTGTATGGCGACCTGTGGCTGCACGAGATCGTGCTCGCCGCCGTGATCCTGCTGGCCGCGCTGGCGATCCTGCGCGCGCGGTCGCGGCTGGCCTCGATCGCGGCGCTCGGCGTGGTGGGCTTCGGCGTCGCCATCATCTTCCTGCTGTTCAGCGCGCCGGACCTGGCCATGACCCAGGCCTCGGTGGAAACCCTGACGGTCATCCTGTTCGTGCTGGTCGTGTATCGCCTGCCGCGCTATCAGGGCATTTCCCGGATGAGCAGCCGGGTGCGCGACGCGGCGATCGCCCTCGGGATGGGCGGGCTGATGACCGCCCTCGTCCTGATGGCGATCAGCACGCCCGGCGACTCGCGGCTGGCCAGTTATTTCACGGAAAACAGCCTGGAGCTGGCCAAAGGGCGCAATATCGTCAACGTCATTCTCGTGGACTTTCGCGGCATCGACACGCTGGGCGAAATCACGGTCCTCTCGGCGGCAGCGCTGGGCGTCTACGCCCTGCTCAAGCTGCGCGGGGCCAAAGACGAGCCGCGTGAGTGAAGCAGGTCACACAACTTCGGACTTTAGTGGTAGAGAGCAAAGGTAAGGGTCGACAATGGAGCGCACAATCAATCTCATTCGCATCTGGAACATCCCGATCGGCATTCACCCGAGCTGGTTCCTGATTTTCGGGCTGGTGACCTGGTCACTGGCATCGGGCTACTTCCCGGCGGAATACCCGCAGCTCAGCACCCCTGTGTACTGGCTGCTGGGAATCATCACCAGCCTGCTGTTCTTCGGCTCGGTGCTGGTGCACGAACTGGCCCATGCGCTGGTGGCGCTCCGTAACAACGTCCCGGTGCGCCAGATCACGCTCTTCATTTTTGGCGGCGCGGCGTACATCAGCGAGGAACCCTCCCGCCCCGGCGTGGAATTCCGGATCGCCGCCGCCGGCCCGCTGGCGAGCTTCGCCCTGGCCGTGCTGTTCGAAGCCCTGTTCCTGCTGGACCAGGCCGTCCCGCTGCTGGCCGCGCCCAGCGTGTGGCTGGCCCGCATCAACCTGATGCTGGCCCTTTTCAACCTGATCCCCGGCTTCCCGCTGGACGGCGGGCGGATGCTGCGCGCGGCGGTCTGGCACTGGACGGGCAGCTTCCAGCGCGCCACAGTGGTCGCTTCCAGCGTCGGGCAGGTGGTCGCGCTGGGCTTCAGCGCCTGGGGCATTTTCACCATGCTCTCCGGCAACTTCTTCAACGGCCTGTGGCTGGTCTTCATCGGCTGGTTCCTGCAGAACGCCATCGCCGCCAACTACGCCCAGACCAATACCCGCTACCTGCTGCAGGACGTGCTTGTCTCCCAGGCGATGAACACGCAGATCGCGCGCATCGCACCCCTGACCTCACTGCAAACCCTGATCGACACCCAGGTGCTGATGGGCGGCCAGCGTGTCTTCATTGTGGAAGGCGATGACTTCCCGGAGGCACTGCTCACCCTGGATGACATCAAAGCGGTCACCCCGAGCCAGCGCCCGTTCACCACCGCTCGCCAGGTGGCGCGGCCAATCGCCCGGCTGGAGACGATCGCGCCGGACATGAAGCTGATGGATGCCCTGACCCGCCTGGGCGAGTCCGGGCAAACCCACCTGCCGGTGGTGGACCAGGGACGCCTGGTGGGCCTCCTTTCGCGCGAGGATGTGGCTCGCTTGCTGGAGGTTCGCGCCCAGCTTAACCTGACTACGGAGCAACCCGCATGAGCAAGTCCGCAATTCTCTCGGTAGCCGTTCGCTACCTGCTGCCGCTGCAGCTCCTGTTCGCCTTCTTCGTGCTGGTGCGCGGGCACAACGAACCCGGCGGCGGGTTCATCGCCGGGCTGGTGGTGGCGGCGGCCTTCGCCCTGTACGCCATCGCCCACGACGTGCGGCAGGCGCGGGAGGTGCTGCGCTTCTCGCCCCGCCAGTTCATCGGCAGCGGCCTGCTGCTGGCGGGGGTCAGCGCCCTGCCCGGCATCCTGGCCGGCCAGCCGTTCATGACCAGTGTGTGGAGCACGATCGAGGTCCCGGCGGTTGGCAAGCTGGGCACGCCCCTGTTTTTTGACATCGGGGTGTTCCTGGTGGTGATCGGCGTCGCGCTGATGATGATCTTTACCCTGATGGAGGAATAGCCGATGGAAGTGGTACTGGCAATCGTAATCGGCGGCCTGTATGCGGCCGGCTTCTACATGCTGCTGCGCCGGAGCATGATCAAGGTGATCATCGGCCTGGTGCTGCTGGGGCATGCCGCCAACCTCCTGATCTTCACGGTCGGCGGCCTGAACCGGGGCGACCCGGCCCTGCTGCCGGCGGAAGGCGCCGCGGCGGTGGCGACCGACCCGGTGCCGCAGGCCCTGATCCTGACGGCAATTGTGATTGGTTTCGGCATCCAGGCGTTCGCGCTGGTGCTGTTCAAGCGTGTTTACCAGGCCGTGGGCAGCGTGGACCTGGACAAAATCCGGACCACCGACACTTAGACCGGGCTGTTGAAAGGCTGAATTTGCCCATGCACAACCTTCTGGTACTTCCGATACTCATCCCGTTCTTCGCGGCGGGGATCGCCCTGCTGGCCTGGAAGCGCCGCGATCTGCAGCGCTGGATCGGCCTGATCGGCGCGGCGGCCCTCCTGGCGGCGGACGTGACGCTGTTCGCCGTTGTGCTGCAGGACGGCATCCTGGCCATCCAGGTTGGAAACTGGCCGGCGCCGTTCGGCGTCACCCTGGTGGCCGACCTGTTCAGCGCGATCATGGTCGTCATCACCGGCCTGATGGGCCTGGTCGTGATGGTCTACTCGCTGGTCAGCATGGACCGCGCCCGCGAATCCTTCGGGTACTACCCGCTACTGCTCATCCTGCTGATGGGCGTCAGCGGCGCGTTCCTGACGGGTGACCTCTTCAACCTGTACGTGTGGTTCGAGGTGCTGCTGATCGCGTCCTTCGTCCTGCTCGTGCTGGGCGGGGAGCGAGCCCAGCTTGCCGGCGCGATCAAGTACTTTACGCTGAACCTGGTGGCCTCCGCCCTGTTCCTGAGCGCGGTCGGCATCCTGTACAGCGTGGTGGGGACGCTCAACATGGCCGACCTGGCCGTGCAATTGCGGCAAACCGCGCAGCCGGGGCTGATCACCGTGCTGGCCATGCTCTTCCTGGTCGCCTTCGGGATCAAGGCCGCCATCTTCCCGCTGTTCTTCTGGCTGCCGGACTCCTACCACACCCCGCCACTGGCGGTCACCACGATCTTCGCGGCGCTGCTGACCAAGGTCGGCGTGTACGCCCTGATCCGGACGTTCACCCTGCTCTTCACGCAGGACGTGGCCTACACCCACACCCTGCTGCTGGTGCTGGCCGGGCTGACGATGGTCACCGGCGTGCTGGGCGCGGTTTCCCAGATGGAAATGCGGCGCCTGCTGTCCTTCCACATCATCAGCCAGATCGGCTACCTCCTGCTGGGGCTGGGGCTGTTCACGCCGCTGGCGCTGGCCGGATCGATTGTCTTCATCGTGCATGT
>CAZGYW010000091.1:0-2300 GCA_964530495.1 uncultured Anaerolineae bacterium | reverse complement strand
ATCTGGGCGGAAGCGTTCTGGAAGCCAGGCACCGATCATGAGCCAGCCCGCGAGCTGGTTGGCAGGGAGCGCCTGCTCTACCTGCTGCCGACCCTGCTGCTGGTCAGCCTGACCGTGATCCTGGGCGTGCTGGCCGAGCCGCTGTTCACCCTGGCCAGCACGGCGGCCGGGCAGTTGATGGACCCCGCCGCGTACATCCAGACGGTGCTGGGAGGCGCGCTATGACCACCTTCCTGCTGAACATCCTGCTGGCGCTGGCCTGGGTGGCGCTGACCGGCCAGTTCACGGCGGGCAACCTGGCGATCGGCTTCATGCTGGGCTACGTCGTCCTGATGCTGACCCGCTGGGACAAAGACCGCCCGGTGTACTTCCGCAAGTTCTGGCTGGTGATTCGCTTCGCGGCCTTCTTCCTGTACGAGCTGCTGCTGGCCAACCTGCGCATGGCCTACATGGTGCTCAAGCCGCGCTATGATATGCGACCGGCAGTGGTCGCCGTCCCGCTGGACCTGACGACCGACCTGCAGATTACGCTGCTGGCCAACCTCCTGACCCTGACGCCGGGCACGCTGGCCCTGGACGTGGCGGATGATCGCAGCGAGCTTTTCGTGCACACCGCCCACGTAGAGGACGTGGAGGCCTTCCGTGCGGAGGTCAAAAACGGCTTTGAGCGCCGGATCAAGGAGTTGTTCGCATGAGCCTGACTGACCTGGCCCTGACCATCGCCATGCCGCTGCTCTCCGGCGCGATGCTGCTGGCCTTCATCCGCCTGGTGCGCGGCCCGAACCTGCCCGACCGTGTGGTCGCCCTGGACTTCATGACGATGCTCGGCATCGCCATCATCGCCGTTTATGCGATTGCCACCGATGTGCCGCTGATGCTGGATGTGGCGCTGGTGCTGGGCCTGATCTCGTTTCTGGGGACGGTGGCCTTTGCCTACTATATTGAAAGGAGCACGCCCAGTGGTTAGCGAAATCCTGAGCGCGGGCCTGCTGATTGTGGGCGCGGCCTTCATTTTCATCGCGGCGCTGGGCCTGGTGCGCATGCCGGATGCCTTCCTGCGCATGTCCTCCAGCGCCAAAGGGGCAACCCTGGGCGTGGGCGCCACGCTGCTGGCCGCGGCGCTGTTCTTTGAGGATCTGACGGTCGCCGCGCAGGCCATCGCCACAATCGGCTTCGTGATGCTCACTACCCCGGTGGCGACGCACATGATCGCCCGCGCGGCGTACTTCCAGGGATCGCCCCTGTGGCAGAACACGCAGGTAGATGAGTTGTGCGACCGCTACGACCGGGCCACACATCGCCTGGGGGGCCGGCCCTGCGCCGATCCCGCGGCAGCGCCTGAGGAGACCTCGCCCGGCGCCGAAGCCGGTGCGGGCTAGAGCCACACGGCGTCACTCCACACACCCCGGGGGCGGGCCTGTCCGGCCCGCCCCCTGTTGATTCTCTCCACTATGATTCATTAAATCGCCGTGAAGAATCCTGCCTACACTCTACTCATTATCAATAATAGAGCCATAATCAGACTCAGTAATCCGGTTACCAGAGGGGACGAAGAATGCCGGACGGAAACCTGACACAGCGAAGCTACAGAATTGCGATGCTTATCGATGGGGATAACGCCCAAGCTTCGTTGATCGACAAAATACTCATGGAGGCGAGCAAGCATGGGACGGTGATTGTACGGCGGATTTATGGGGATTGGGCCAACCCCGTCCTGAGCACCTGGCTGTCATTGCTTCCCCGTTTTGCAATCCAGCCTATGCAGCAATCCCAGAACACCACGGGCAAAAACTCAACCGACATCGCGCTGATCATTGATGCCATGGATCTGCTGTATCAGGGTGTGGTTGACAGCTTCTGCCTGGTGTCGAGCGATAGCGATTTCACCCGGCTGGCAACTCGCCTGCGTGAATCGGGGTCTTTCGTGATTGGCATCGGCAAGAGAATGACACCAGCGACTTTCGTTGCCGCTTGCGATGTCTTCACGTTTACAGAGCTTCTCGGCGTCGAAGTCGAAGCGGAGAAACCTGCAACTACGTTCGAACCTGCTTCTTCCCCGGCAGAAAAACCGAAAAAAATCCCTGAAGTCGTGACTCCCACAACAGAAAAAACGGTGATAGCTTCTGAAGGCACGGCAACCAAAGCAAATAAACCGGCGATATCTCCCAAAGCCGTCAAGCCTGCTGCAGGCAAACCGGCAACGCCATCCAAAGCCACCAAGCCCGCAGCAAAAAAGGCCGCAAAGGCCGAACCAGATCCATTGCCTTTGCTGAAGAAGGCTTTTGAGATCAGTGTTCAGG
>CAZGYW010000090.1:5973-8001 GCA_964530495.1 uncultured Anaerolineae bacterium | reverse complement strand
AGCTGTGGTGGCCCGGCACGGTGAGATCAAAGACTTCCTCCTCGCCATCCGGCGTGATGGATACAATTTCGTCCCAGTACACATCGCTTTGTGCCAGAATCCCAATTTCGGGCGATTGCACAACTTTGGCCAGGCGGGCTGCGCGTTCCCGGCTCAGATTTTGTTCGTAAAGGGCCGTTCCGCAATAGGCATTGCCCAGTTCAGCCTGCATCTGACGCCCAGACAGACCGTTTGCCTGCATTGCGGGCACAGCGTGGGTCCGCCAGATAGTATGGGGCAGGATGTCCCGGTTGGTATTGGCCGGGCGATCAGCAATGTAGCTGGCAATTGACTGCATATCCTGCTGTTTGTAGGTACCGACCGCGGCCACCTGCTCAATGAACCGCTGGGTATCTTCTTTGCCCGTGATGATGACGTGATACTGGTCACGTCCTTTGCCGGGCTGTGGAGATCGCTTCAGACGCGCGTTGATGCCTAACCGGATTAGTAACGCCTGGACATCGGCAGCCAAACGCTGGCTGCTGGAGGCAAAGTAAATCCGCGGAACGTAGCGCTCATTGGATTTCGTTAGTTTGATACATCCATCCGTTGCCCAGAGGTGGCGCAGAAACAGCCCTATTGCCTGAACAGGCTGCTGGAAAACAGCTTCCGGCACACGCTTTTCATGCGAGCGCAATCCGAAGACCCCCAGACTCTCCAGCCATGTTGTTACCGGGCTTTTGACGCCATGAGTCAGATGTTGAGTTGATGACAGAAACACCTGGTACCAGCTCCGGCCTGTCTCTTTGTGAATACGCGTCTGAATCGCGGAACCAAAGACATCAGTAGCCAGGTCAGCGACGATCTGCGCCAGATCAAGTTCGCGCGTTGTGTACTGAATTGCGTGGCGCGGGAGGGTGCAACCATCACCGATCAGGTGACCGAGCAGCCCCAATTCAGAATCGGTGAGGGTCTGTTCCTCCGGGCTGGGTAGCAGACGTGGAAGAGCAATGCGGTCGCATTCGGCAAGCTCATCCAGCCGCTTCCAGCCGTCGATGGTGCGGAATTTGTGGTTGGCGGTGGCCCGGATGCTGCGTCCCAGCCGTGTTGTCAGCCGGTAAACGGACTTGATGCCTGTGGAGAACGCCCGGCTGACCTCGGCATGCTCCAGCTTCATCGTTGCTTCGTTCAGCGCCCAGATCGCAAAGCCTGAATGCCCGGCCAGTTCACGTATGGCGGTTCTCGACC
This sequence comes from uncultured Anaerolineae bacterium, assembly GCA_964530495.1. GTDB lineage: Bacteria > Chloroflexota > Anaerolineae > Aggregatilineales > Ch27 > CAZGYW01. The sequence continues at coordinate 6,774 of CAZGYW010000090.1, read as the reverse complement.
CGGTATCCGCAAGCGCCACCAGCGTGTCTCCGGTCAGACAACCCGACTCTCTAAGGTCCGAAAGCTGCGGGTGCTTGTCCTGGCGTTGTTCAACGGCGCGGCTGAGCTGGGCAGCGGCCAGCACCGGCACGCTGAGTTCGCGGGCCAGCTCCTTCAGCGCGCGGCTGATGTACGTGATCTCCTGGACGCGGTTGGTATCGCGGCCCAGCGAGCGCCCGGCATTCATCAACTGCAGGTAATCGACAATGATCAGGTCCAGGCCGTGCTCGCGATACAGGCGGCGGCCCTTGGTGCGGAGCTGCATCGCGCTGACCGCCGGGGAGTCGTCCAGGTAGATGCGCAGGTTGCTCATGCTATCGGTGGCTTCCACGAAGCGCGCCCATTCCGCGTCGCTGACGCGCCCCAGCCGCAGGGCCTGCGAGCTGATGCCGGTCTCCGTGGAGATCATGCGCTGCACAAGCTGCTCATTGCTCATTTCCATGCTAAAGATGGCGATGCGCGCCTGCGTGGCACGGGCCGCGTTCATGGCCAGGGAGAGCATGAACGAGGTATTGTGGCTGACGACACCATTGGTGACAAACGCGTGTCCTTCCGGCACTGTCAGGTCATAGCATTGGCGGAAGCCGGAATCTTCAACTCGGGTGACTTCATCCCAGTAGAAAGGTGGACTGAGCAGATCAGTCACTTCCGGCGCAAGTGTTGCGATAGCGTGCAGTGTCTCGTAGGTTGGCTTTCTGACGCCGAGAAAATCACATGTGAGGTGCTGTTTACTGGCAGACGAGTCCTGAACAGCAATGTAAT
>CAZGYW010000090.1:0-5963 GCA_964530495.1 uncultured Anaerolineae bacterium | reverse complement strand
AAATCCTGCAGGCGCTTCCAGGTTTTGCGACCCTCCGGAGTCAGAACCAGCACCGGATGCACGTAGGTCCCGGTCAGGCTATACCCGGCGCGCGTGATAAGGTGTTTCGTGGGCTGGATGCCACTATCGTAAAAATGTGACGTCTGACGCAGGCCATCGGGAGTCTGGACTCCGATCTCCAGCGGGTAGTAGATACCCCCTTCATCGTCACGCTGGCCCAACACGTCCACCGGCTTGAGCGTTTCAATCGGAACAAGGCCGCGCTCGGTGGGAACAAGGGTGCCTTCTGCCACACACTTGCCCATGCCCGGCCGGCCGGCAACGATGATCAGGTCGCTCTTTTGCAGCCCGCCCAGCAGCTCGTCGACAGCCTCAAAGCCGGTCGGGACGCCGTAGGCTTCCGTCCCGCTCTGGCGCAACTGCTCGATGCGGTCAAAGTAGTGGCTGACCGCCACATGCATCGGCACCAGTTCCTGGTGCAGCCGCTGCTCCGTTACCGTGAACAGCGCCGATTCCGATTGGTCGATGACCTCGTTGATGTCGCGTTCCTGGTCCTGGGCCAGCTGCGCGATCTCGCCCGCCGCGCCCAGCAGCCGGCGGCGCAGCGCCGCGCGCTCTACGATGTGCGCGTAGACCTCGGCGTTCAGCGCGGTGGGCACCGTGGTCGGCAGGTAGTTCAGGTAGGCTTCCCCGCCGATGTCTTCCAGCCGTTCCTGGGCGCGCAGCTCCTCTGCCAGGGTGCGGGTGTCAATGGCGTCGTCGCGGTCGGAAAGGCGCAGGATCGCCTCGTAGATCCAGCCGTGGCGCAGGATGAAGAAATCTTCTGCGGCCAGGAAAACCCGCACTTCGTGCAGGGCTTCCGGGTTCATCAGGATCGAGCCTAGCACCGCCTCTTCTGCCTCAACGCTGTGCGGAGAAAGGTGCAGCGGGTCGCGCAGCGATTCGCTGTCGCGCCGGGTGCGGCCGTTGCCGGGATCGCCGGCGTCATCGGTGGTCAGGGGATACTGCGCGTGATCCTGGTCAGTCATGGTCTTTCCTGCACAAGGGTATGCTTACGGGCAAAAACGGGGCATGGCCTGCCCCGTGGCGGATGGCGTGTTCAGGTCAGGACCGGCTTGCTACGGATCGGGCAGGAAGCGCCTGTCAGTCCAGGTCGTCCAGGTCCAGCGTGTCTACAAAGTTCGCAAAAATGTCCAGGTCATCGTCACTGCCGGATTCTTTAGGCGGCGCGACTTCTTCCTCTTCTTCTGTTTCGGAGATTTCTTCTTCGGGCGTGGTCGCGGCGCGATCCATCACGCTGTCGGCCACCAGGATCGGGACTTCGGCCCGCACCGCCAGCGCGATCGCGTCGCTGGGGCGGCTGTCGATGCGCAGCTCGGTGCCATCCACTTCCACCACCAGCTCGGCAAAGTACACTTCCTCGCGCAGGTCGTTGATCACGATTTGCTTCAGGTGGCCGCCCAGGGTCTCCATCATGGACTTGAGCAGATCGTGGGTCATGGGGCGCGCCACCCGGCTGCCACCCTGGAGGGCCTGCAGGTGGAGCGTGATCGCGTCCGCTTCGCACGGGCCAATGAAGATCGTCAGGTAACGTTCTGCCGTCGTATCCCGCAGCACCACAAGCCGGTGCTGCGACATTAAGCTCACCCGAATACTATCAATGACAACTTCAACCATAGTGTATTCCTTGCATTGTCCCCAGGAGGAAGCCCTGACTGGTCCCCGGGTTGCGACCGATGGGGGTGCGCTGAGGTGTCAGGATTGCCGGTGCCCGTCAGCCGATGTGAGTGGATTATAAAGTCCCCGCCCGCCAAACGCAACATGGCGGGCGCCGGAGCCAACCAGCGGCCTGACGCGCCGGCAGCAGCGGCGGCGGATAGCAATCGACCGGAGTGCGCTATTCCCCGCTGCCCGAATCGCCGGTCGGCGCCAGGCTCGGGGCCTGGCGCGGAATGCGCACCGTCTGCAGCACAGCGTCGATCTCGTGGGCGGTGCGCTTGATGTACAGCCACACCATGCCGGGCTTGACATCCGCCGGGCAGATCACGGCCAGCGACACCGGAAACGCCCCCCCGAACTCGATAATGTACACGCCGCTGCGGTCCCCCTCAAAATACGTGGAGTGGAAGCGACTCTCGGAGAGAATGGCGGCCAGCGGGCGGGTCGAATCGTGGTCGATGGCCAGGGCGCGTGTCAGCAGCGGGAGGTCGAACTCCTCCAGGGTACCTGCCGCGCCGACCATGTTACCGTCCGCGTCAACCAGGCCGACAAAGTCCGCGCGGATGTGGGCGCGCAGCCGGTTAAGCTCCACCATGATCTGCTGAAACTGAACGCGGTTGAGCACCAGGGCGGCAGCGCGCGTATCCGGGTTGAGCCGGCGCTCGCGGTCGCGGGTGGAGACCCGGTGCGGCTGGTCCGGCGGCTGCGGGATGGCCCGCGCCCGCTTGATCTCCAATTCGCGCTCGATCTGCATCAGGATAAATTCCAGGTTGACGGGCTTGTACAGGTAATCCACCGCGCCCAGGCGGAAGGCCGCCACCGCCGATTTGGCTGAGAGATCATCATCGATCATCATGACCGACACGCCGGGGCGCAACCCGCCCACCACCGCCAGCAGGTCCATGCCGCTCAGGTCGGGCAGCTCGGTCTCGGTGACGATCAGGGCGAAGTCGTTGAGCAGCAGCTCGCTCAGCGCTTCCTCAAAGCAGCCCGCCTGGGTCGTCATGAATCCGCCGGCGTACTCCAGGGTGTCCACCAGGGAATCGCGCAGCGCTTCATCCCTGGCCACAATCAGGATGCGTTCGCGCCGTTTCTGGTCCGGTTCAGTCATACATCACTCTCAACAGCTAGGTCGGCCGGGGCAAAGGCGCGCAGCAGCGCCGCCACATCCAGCACCAGCACCGGTAACTCGTTCAGGATCGCTATGGCCTGCACGTACGGCCCGCTCCGCGCAGGCGGGGCGTTCACCGCCGGGAGGGCGGCCACCTCCTTGATGTCATCCACCACCAGCCCGGCGATCATGCTCGCCCCCTGCACAACCACGAACAGCGTATTGAGGTCAGGCGGGGCGGCCGGGTGATCCAGGCAGCGGCGCAGGTCAAGCAGCGGGATCACCGCCCCGCGCCGGTTGATCACGCCCAGCACCTCCGGCGGGGCGTCCGGGAGGGGCGTCAGGCGCACCATCGCCGCCACTTCCAGGATGTCCGCCACCGGGATGGCGTACTGCTGTTTACCGGCCAGACAGATCACACAGGTGGTCATTGCGGTGGGTTCGTCTCTTCGGAATCGAGCGGTTTCATCTCGCGCTCAGGGGTCAGCCACATCGTCAAGGTGATGGTCGGAGGCTCCTCCCCCTCCAGCGCGATCTCATCCACCAGGTCGCCCAGCTTGGTGCGCAGCGCCATCTCCACGCTGCTGGCCGCCACATTGGCCAGCCAGACCGCCGGGCACGAGAGCTGGATGCCGGTCTGCCCGCTGTATTGCACGCCGTTAAACTCGAGGGTCTGCGGGCCGCCGGCCTTGAGCGCCAGCTCGGCCAGCGCGCCGGCCGCCCCGGCCAGCTGGGCGCGAAACGCCGTCGCAAAGCCCAGCAGCGCCGCCGCGCGCCGCGCCGTATCGCGCGCGATCATAATGTCCATGCTGTCTTCAATCGTGACATTCAGGACCGGCGGGATGGCAACGTATGCGTCCTTGGCCATGAATTCATTCCTTGACTGTGGTTCAGTCCAGCACACCCAGCTCGTGCAGCGTGTTGATCAGGTGCTCGGAGGCGAAAATATCTTTGGGAATGTAGTCATCCGCCCCGGCCTGCAACCCGGACAGGGTCGCCTGGGCGCTGGTTTTCTCCGTCAGCATAATCACCGGGATATCCTGCGTGGCCGGGTTGCGCTTGAGGCGGCGGCAGACCTGAAAGCCGTCCATGGTGGGCAGCTTAACGTCCAGGACGATCAGCGCCGGGGGATTTTCCAGGGCTTCGCGCAGCCCATCCGGGCCGTCGTAGGCGACGCGCACCGTGAGGCCCACGCTTTCCAGCGTTTCCTTAATCTGGGCCGCCTGGGTGCGGCTGTCTTCCACCAAGAGCACTTCAAGCGCCATGATTGTACTCCTTGCCCGGCGCGATTTCGGTTTGCGGCCGGTTTGGATCTGTAAACCCTGCTCTTAACTCGCCTGTTTATTCCCGTGCCGTCGTGATCAGTGTATCACGCCCTGGCCTGCGGCGGCACGTTTTGGGACAGATGTCTTACCCTGAGGCCGCCGGTGATCGCCGGGCGGGCTGCGCCAGATCAATCAGGGCCGGCCCGATGTGCTTGAGGGGCAGGATCTGCTCCGCGGCGCCCAGCGCCACCGCCGCTCCCGGCATCCCGTACACCAGGCAGGACGCCTCGTCCTGGGCAATCGTCCGCCCCCCTGCCCCGCGCAGCCTGAGCAGGCCCTGCGCGCCATCCTCGCCCATGCCGGTCAGCAGGACGCCGATGGCCTGGCGGCCGAACGCCTCCGCCGCGGAGGCGAAGAGCCGGTTCACCGCCGGCTGGTATGGGCTGTCGGTCGGCGTCGCATCCAGCGCCAGCCGGACGCCTTCCGGCGCGCGGCGCACGAGCAGGTGCGCCCCGCTTTCCGCCAGCACCACCTGGCCCGGCAGCAGGAGCTGGCCATCCTCCGCCACGCGGATGTGCAGCGCCGTTTCGGCATCCAGCCAGCGCGCCATGCCGTCCATGAAGCCCTCGGCCATGTGCTGGACAATGGCGATGGGCACCGGAAAGTCCGCCGGAAGGTCGCCCAGCAGGCGGTGCAGGGCAACCGGCCCGCCGGCGCTGGCCCCGATCACGATCACCAGCGGGGCGGCGGCGTCCCCGTTGAGCGGGATGCCATGAAACTCCAGCGGCCGGGTCTTCCAGCGGCGCACGACGCTGACCCCGGCCATCGCCCGCAGCGTGGTCAGGTACTGGTCACGGCTGGCGGCGAAGGCGGGGTTAGGCGGGCCGGGCGGCGTGCTGAGCACGGCCAGCGCCCCGGCCTGCAACGCCATAAAGGCCAGGTCGACCTCGGAGCGCTCCAGGCGGCTGCTGACAATCACGATCGGGCGCGGGTCGTCCTCCATCAACTGGCGGGTGGCGGATAGCCCGTCCAGGCGCGGCATGCGGATGTCCATGCTGATCACATCCGGCCGCAGGCGGGCCGCCGCCTCCAGCGCCTGCAGGCCGTCAGCGGCCTCACCCACCACGGTCATATCGGGCGTGGCGTTGATCAGCCCGGAGAGGAAGTAGCGCACGGTGGCGCTGTCATCCACAACCAGCACGCGGATCTTACGGTCGCTCATTTCACACCATCCGCCCGATAACCTGCAGCAATTCGTCCTGGTCAAAACGCGACTTGATCAGGTAGGCATCCGCTCCGGCGTCCAGGCCGCGCTCGCGGTCGGCCGGCGTTTCCAGGGACGTGACCAGGATCACGGGGATGTGGCGCCACCCGGCGTCGGCCTTGACCCGGCGCGTCAGATCAAAGCCGTTCATGGCGGGCATCTGCACATCCGAGACAATCACGTCGAAAGGCTGCTCGCGCAGGGCCTGGAGCGCCTCTTCCCCGCTGGCCGCCGTGTGGACGTGATACCCGGCGGTTTCCAGGATGGTCTTCTCCAGCGTGCGCGTCGTCAGCGAATCGTCGATCACGAGGATGCGCGGCTGGCGCGCCTCCGGCGTGGCAGGCGCGGCCGCGGGCAGCGCCAGCGCGCTTCGCGCGCGCCGGGCGTTCTTGACCAGGTCGCTCGTCTGAAGGACGATGATCACCTCCCCGGTGCCCAGGATCGCCGCCCCGGCCACGTTCGGCACGTCGCTCAGCTCCTCGCCCAGGTTCTTGAGGACCAGCTCTTCCTCGCTGAGCAGCTCGTCGATGATGAACGCCACATGGCGCTGTTCGGTGGAGTGCAGGATCAGCACCGGGGAATCGGCGGTCAGCGCCGCCGCGGC
>CAZGYW010000089.1:0-8025 GCA_964530495.1 uncultured Anaerolineae bacterium | reverse complement strand
GACCAGTTGATCGCAGTGGTTCAGGAGTATGGCCATTACGATCTGGCGGTGCTGGACGTCATCGTGGCGCTGAATGCGAATGTGCCCAACGCCAACCAGTTGCCGCCCCCGGGTTCAGTCATCCTGATTCCGCGGCCTACGGCATCGGCCACTCCGCCCGGCGGTGAACTGACGGCGACAATGGCCGCGATCCGGCCACCGAGCGCAACTCCCGCTGTTTTGACAATGATTCATCGCGTGGAAGAAGGGCAGACGGTCATCGGTATCTCGCTGCAGTACAACACGACAATGGCGATTCTGGCCGAGCTGAATCCCCAGTTGTACTGGTGGGGATGTGATTTCACCGTGGCAAGCGGAGGTGAAAACTGCAGCCCGTCCCTGAGCATTGGCGATGAACTGGTGGTGCCCATGCCGACACCAACGCCCACGCTGTCGCCCACTCCCTCCGGAAGCGAGACACCAACGCTAACGCCGACACCCGGCCCGGTGCGCTTACTGTGGCCGGCAGAAGGCAGCATCGTGCGTGGCGGGCCGCTGACCCTGCGCTGGGTATCTTCCGGCGCCCTGGAATCGGATCGTTTGTACCAGGTGACGGTCACCGATACTACCCTCGGCGTGACCTACACGGCGTTTGTTCGCGGTAATACGCATACACTGCCAGGCGACCTTCAGCCGGGGGACGACCTGACGCATGCCATGACGTGGCAGGTTGTTCTGGTGCAGGTCGGGAATGATAACGTGGCCTTCCGGGTGGGGGCGGCCAGTGAGGAACGCCGGTTTGACTGGCTGAAGCCGTAGCGTATAGGCGGCTGGTGGAGGGCGAGCATCGTGTCCGGGACGGGCGGGGCGACCTGCCCGTCCCGGTTGTGTCGCGAGCTTATGGTGCGGGCGTGGGAGTGGCAGCCGTGAGGTTGAACGTCTGGCTGGAACCGGATGGCACGGTCACCTGGCCCCGGTATTCCCCGGAGCAGATGCTGTCCGCACCGCCGAAATCGACGCGGTAGGTGTACGTGATGTCAGGCGTTACCGCCACAGTGAGCTGTTGACCCGGTGCCACATCGTATACCTCCACGACCGAAGTCTGCTGATTGGTTAGCTCGACGTGGATGGTGCCACAGCCAGAAGCGTTTTCGAAGATCAGGGCAGTCTGCCCGGTGCAGGCGGATAACAGCGTGAGCAGGCCGAGCATGAGCAACGCAAATGTTCCAGAGCGTTTCACGGTAGTTCTCTCCCGAATGTAGACGAGGTTCCTCCCGCATTGCAGCGAAGCGCTGGCGGGTTGCGCCGGGCGAGCCTGGCGGCATTTTCAGGTTCTTCCAAACTCGCGCGCAAGCTGCGCCGCGCTGATGTGAATCAGCGTTGGGCGACCGTGCGGGCAAGTGTGAGGTGACTGGCTGCGTTCCAACTGGCGGATCAGTGCCTGCATTTCGGTCAGACTCAGAATCTGGCCGGCCTTTACGGCAGCGCGCTTGCAGACCCGCAGGGCAATCTGATCCTCGAGCGTCTTCTGACCGGCTTTGGCCCCGATTTCCAGATCTTCCAGGATGGTGAGCACTGCCTCAGCGGGGTCTCCGCCAGCCAGCAGAGACGGAATTGCGCGCACGCGGATAGTTTGTCCTCCGAACGGCTCCAGGTCAAAGCCGAGCCTGCGCAGAACATCAAGGTGTTCGTCAATCAGTGCCACGGCAGAGAGTGAAAGTTCCACAGTCACAGGCGTTAACGTGTGCTGGCTGACCGCATCCTGCGTTGCTGCTTCTGCCATGAACCGCTCAAACAGAATCCGCTCGTGGGCGGCGTGCTGGTCGACGAGATACAGGCCTGCCGGACCTTCGGCGACAATATAGGCGGCGCCAACCTGGCCCAGCACCCGCAGCATGGGCAGCGTCCGCGGCTGGCTGGGGCGCCCCGGACCGTCCGGAATTGCGCCGACATCATCAACGGTAGCGTCTGCGTTCTGAGGCTGGTGATCGGGAATCTGGCGGCCGTAATCACCTGGCGCATCCAGATCAAGGTCAAGCGTGGGTTGGGTCGGGCGCGCAGGGTGAAGCAAGGTCTCGCGGCGCTGCTGCCAGCCAGGGGCTATGGCTGATGCCGGTGAGGAGTGCGTGTCCCGAGGGGTGGCGCCTGTGCGGGCGTCCGGCACAGGGGACTGTTCCACAACGGCAGTGCGAACGGCACGCTGCACGGCGCTGAACACGGCATCAGGACTGCGAAAGCGAACCTCCGCCTTGGTGGGATGGACGTTCACATCGACTTCATCCGGGGGCAAGGTCACCATCAGGATGGCAACAGGATAGCGCCCTTTGGGAAGGAGGGTGTGGTAGGCTTGCGTGACGGCATAGCTCAGGGAGGCATCCTGGATGACCCGGCCATTGATGAAGAGCGTGATGTGTGAACGATTGGCGCGGTTCTCGCTGGGCGCTGAGGCAAAGCCACGCACTTCAATCACAGGCAGGTCTGCCCGTGACGGTGGCTGGGGGTGCACCGGAAGCATGGCGCGCATCGTTTCCGCGCCCAGAATCTGCGTAAGCACATCGGCCAGGTTGCCCGTGCCAAACGTGCGCAGTACCTCACGCTCGTTCTGGAGAAGGGCGATACGCACGTGGGGATAGGCCATGGCGTAGTTGGCGACCATGGTTGTAATGTGGCGGCGCTCGGTGGTGGCGCTCTTGAGGAACTTGAGCCGGGCAGGCGTATTGAAAAAGAGGTCTTCCACGGTGATCACTGTGCCAGGCGGAGCGCCAACCGGTCGTTTCTCCAGGATGCGGCCACCTGCCAACTCAATTCGCTGGCCGGCGGCTTCGCCCGCATGGCGGGTGGTGAGCGCCATGCGGCTTACGCTGGCGATGCTATGCAGCGCCTCACCCCGGAAGCCGAGTGTTTCAAGGCGGTTGAGGTCGTCAATAGTGCGGATCTTGCTGGTGGCATGCCGCTGGAAGGCCAGTTCGACTTCAGAGGCTGGAATGCCATGCCCATTGTCGCTGACGCGGATCAATTGCTGCCCATCGGCATCGATTTCAACCTGGATATCGGTCGCACCGGCGTCCAGCGCGTTTTCGATGAGTTCCTTGACGACCGAGGCCGGGCGCTCGACAACTTCACCGGCCGCGATCTGGGCGGCCACAACATCCGAAAGAACCTGTATTCCCATGGCAGGCGATCTCAGTGCTCAATTCCAGTAGATGACAACGGCACAACTGCGACGAAGGTCACCGGGGATGCACGCAGCGATTACGCTCCCCCGAGGAGGTTAGCGCCCTCCAGGGGAATGGTGAAAAAGAAGCGTGAACCCTGGCCCGGCTCGCTCTCCACAGAGACGTCCCCACCGTGCCGGCGGGCCACGCTGCGCACAATAAACAGCCCCAGACCGCTGCCCTTGATCTTCCTCTTGCTGATTTCCTTGGTGACGACACGGGCGCCACGATTGAAGATCTGGTCATGGTGCTCAGGGGCGATGCCGATACCGGTATCACTTACGCAGATGACAAGCGCTCGCTCCCTGACTTCCATCGATACTCTGACTTCACCCCCATCCGGCGAATACTTGATGGCATTGGTGACAAGGTTGATCAACGCACGTTCAATCATCACGTTGTCAACGTTCACCACGGGGACGTCAGCGGCGATCTCGGTGATTAGCGAGAGGTTGTTTTTTCGCGCCAGTTCCTGATGGTTGGAGATGATGGTCTGGACAGTCCGGGTCAGATCGACGGGTTCGCGATTCATGTCGTAGATGCCAGTCTCGGGATCCCAGCGGCCAGCATCCTGGATGTTGTCAACGAGGGCCGTAATCTGTTGCACTCCGTTCAGGATCTTCTCGATGAAGAACGCCTGCTCGTCGTTGATGGTACCAACTTTGCCAATGAGATCCGCATAGCCCTGCATGAAGGTCAGCGGAGAACGGACATCATGCGTTACCAGCTCAATATATTGCTGCTGGCTGCGATTAAGGGCTTTCAGGGTGGTTGCATCGTGCAGAGTGAGCACCAGTCCGGCGGGTTCCCCGGTCGCTGAGCAGAACACAGAGACGTGGGGGTTGAACGTCCGTCCGTCCTGACTCTGCCACTCGTCATCCTGAGCGAAACGGCCCTGGTTACGGAACAGTCGAAGCAATTCAGGGCGCTCCTTGAGCACTGCCTGAACTGGCTGGCCAATGACACGGGCGACATCCAACTGCAGGAGTTCCCCGGCAGCCTGCGCAAGCGCCAGCACCCGGCCGTCCCTGGCGATAGCGATCACCGGGATACCGATGCTGTCCAGAATCGCGGCCAGCGGTGTCTGTTCAGGTGCAGCGTTCCGGATAGCGCGTTCGCGGCTGATGGTCAGGGCGATCTGGGCGGCGAGCTTGCCAAGGAAGTCACGGTCAACGTCCGGCAACTCCGCTGCTGACACATTGCCAGCCCACAGACAGCCATAGTGATCCAGCCCGGTCCTCAAGGGCCATGCAGCCAGCCAGTTGATCTGAGTATCATGTGGGACCGACAGCAACTCGGAGGCAGCGCCATAGACGCCGGTGACCGGTGATCCCGGTGGCACAAGGGCCGCGACATCCTGGTCAAGTGGTGCTAGATGGTTTGCGTGGTAACCCGCACCAAGCGAGAGCATCTCACCCTGATCCTCGATGGTGATCCGCAGCGCATCCACACCGCCTGTCTCCTGCGCTGACTCAAGCACGGCGGGCAGGGCGTGCATTACGTTCGTGCAGGCGCTGAGTCGCCCGGTGAGATCGAGCAGGCTTGCGTAGTGCGAGAGCATTTCCTGCAGATGCGCGATTTCCTGATGGGTTGTGACCGGCTGCTCCACGATGACTTCTCCGGTTCTCAGGTGAACATTTTCGAGTCTTCTGCACGGTATAGCTTGGCTGATGCATTATAGCATCTGGCAGCGGGTGGGAAAAGCTGAATGCACGGGGCATGCAGGAACGCTCGCGTCCGGTGATTGCCTCCATCACCGATTTTTCGCACAGAGGGGCCTGGACTATGATAAGGGCAGGATGGGACTTGCGGTACGAGGAGTGGTGACGATGCCCTACCAACCATTTGATGCCGATGCACTGGGAGAGGAGATAGCTGTTTATCTTTCGAACGAGGGCCGGCGCTGGCTTGCCGATCTACTGCACAATCATCTGGGCGGACGGATCACGAATGCCAGCCTTCAGGCTGAGATCGTCCTCCGTGCCTGGGATAGGCGGCCGGAAATGGCCCGGAGCGAGATGCAGGCGCTAAAGACCGAGCTTGACGAAGGCGCACGATTCCTTGTCGCCCTGGTCCGAGCAGTAACCCCGCCAGCCGTGGATTGAGGTCTTCTGCACTATTCGCCCGGGTTGTTCAGCATGGCACGGATGCGCGCCGCCAGAAGATCGATGGCAACCCGGTTGAATCCACCTTCCGGGATGATGACGTCGGCGTGACGCTTGCTCGGCTCCACGAATTCGAGGTGCATCGGGCGCACGGTGGCGAGATACTGCTCAATGACGGAATCGACGGTGCGGCCGCGCTCCGCGACGTCGCGCCGCAGGCGCCGGATCAGGCGAATGTCATCCGGGGTGTCCACAAAGATGCGGATATCGAAGCAGGATCGTAGTTCCGGCTCTACAAAGAGGAGAATGCCCTCCACCAGGATGACCGGCTGGGGGAGCACGCTAACCGTTTCCGGCCGGCGACTGTGGGTTGTGAAGTCATAGACGGGTTGTTCGACCGGTAGCCAATTCTGCAACTGGCGGATGTGCGTCACAAGCAGGCTGGTTTCGAGCGAGTCGGGGTGATCGAAATTGGGACGGCCATCGGGTGTGCGCGGTATCTGCCCGGTGTTGCGGTAATAAGAATCGTGGGAGAGATAGGCGATATTATGGCTGCCAGCCTGTTCGAGGAGATTGGCGGATACGGTGCTCTTGCCAGAGGCAGTTCCCCCGGCAACGCCGATGGTCACCGGGTGCGGTGTGATCAGGTTCATCATGGTGCTCCCAGTTGCTGCTAGCTGAGGCGGGACCATACGCAACAGGCCCGTCATAGCAACGGGCCTGTTGGAGGAGCCACCGATCGGAGTTGAACCGATAACCTGACGCTTACGAAGCGCCTGCTCTGCCAATTGAGCTACGGTGGCACAGCGAAACGCATTATAGCAAGACCGTCAGGTGTTCACAAGGGCGAATCCGGGGGCATCGCGTCGACGGGCGAGCATGGTTTTGCCGGGCGAAACTGCGTATACTTGGCGTGGGAAATGAGAGGTCCAACCATCCCCGGCGGGATGGTTGGGCGCCCTGATAGATGCCTTAGTGAGGAACGGTGGCGATGCCCAGCCTGGTCGATTATCACATTGGGCGTTTGAAGGACAGGAATCCCCGGGTGCGAGCGGAATCGGCTCGGGAGCTAGGGCTGCTGGGCGATCCGGCAGCCTTTGAGGCGCTTGAAGCGTTATACCGGGCAGAGACTGACCCGGAGGTCAAGGCAGTGGCCCAGGAGGCCGGCAAGATCCTGTACCGGAAGCGAAAGCAGGGGGAGCAGTAAACCACCGTAGAAATCGGGGACGGGGCGCTGATGTGCAGCGCCCCGTCGTGCTTGTTCCGAGATGCGTCAGGCTAACTGATGGCCTGCAGTCGACGCTGAACAGCCTCAAGCCGCACCTGCAGGTCGGCCGCCTTCGCCCGCTCGCGCTCCACGACGTCCGGTTTGGCGCGGTCCACAAAGCTGGCGTTGCCAAGCAGGCCCTGTGAGCGTTGAAGCTGTGCGGTCAGATTGTCAAGCTCTTTGCTGAGGCGTTCGCGTTCGGCATCCAGGTCAAGGAGATCGGCCAAGGGCAGATAAAGCGTGGCATCACCGACCACGATGCTGGCGGCCTTATCTGGTGCAGCGGCAGCAGCTTCCAGGTAGGTGATTGTCTCAATGCGTGCCAGACGGTCAAACAGCCCGGTATGGTCGCGGATGAGTTGTTCGTACCGGCCGGCGTGGGCCAGCGCCGTCAGGCGCCGCCCGGCATCGACGTTGTATTCAGCGCGGACGTTGCGGACGCCGCGGACCAGCTCAATCAGCGCCTGCATGCGATCCTGCGCCTCGGGATCACGGAAGCGTTCATCCACGATCGGCCAGGGCGCCAGGGAGATAGTTTCGCCCTCATGGGGCAGGAACTGCCAGGCCTCTTCCGTCAGGAATGGCATAAAGGGGTGCAGGAGGCGCAGACCGGTCTCCAGGACGTAAACCAGAATGTGACGGACGCGCTGCTTGGCCGCTTCGTCGGTGCCAAAGAGCGTTTCCTTGCTGATCTCGATGTACCAATCGGCAAAGTCGCCCCACATGAAGTCGTAGATTTGCCGGCCGGCTTCGCCATACTGGTAAACATCGAAAAGCCGCTGCGCCGACTCGATCAAGCTGTGCAGGCGGCTGAGAATCCAGCGATCCGGCAGGGTGAGATCGGCGGTGATCGGCGGCGCGCCGAGTGGGTTAGCGCCCTCAAGGCTGCCGGTCACAAAGCGCGTCATCTGCCAGAGCTTGTTGCCAAAGTTGCGGCTGGCGCGGATCCGGTCCTCAGAGAGGTTCATATCCTGGCCGGGCGTGCTGCCGGTTAGCAACGCAAAGCGCAGCGCATCGGTGCCATACTCCTCGATGTTCTGGATAGGATCGATGGCGTTACCCTTGGTCTTGCTCATCTTCTGGCCGTGCTCATCCCGGACCAGGCCATGCAGGTAGACTGTGTGGAACGGTGGCTGCCCCGTGAACCAGATGCCCATCATGATCATGCGTGCCACCCAGAAGAACAGAATATCGTAGGCCGTCTCCATGACGCTGGTCGGGTAGAAGCGCTTGAGATCATCGGTTTCCTCTGGCCACCCCAGCGTGCTGAAAGGCCACAGGCCGCTGCTGAACCAGGTGTCAAGCACGTCCGGATCCTGGGTCCAGGTGCGGCCATCCTGCGGAGGCGTATCTTCCCGGCCGACCCAGATTTCGCCATCAGCGCTGTGCCAGGCGGGGATGCGATGCCCCCACCAGAGCTGGCGGCTGATGCACCAGTCGCGGATGTTCTCCATCCAGT
>CAZGYW010000088.1:0-8026 GCA_964530495.1 uncultured Anaerolineae bacterium | reverse complement strand
CGCGAGAGGCGGCCCGTCTCGTTTGAGCGCCGGGTAGGCTGCTTGACCGCAATGGTAACGTTGCGGCTAGATAGATGATCGCCACCCCGTAAGGGGTACAGAATGCGGCTTAACGGTTGACCTGGCCACACCAGCACTGGATCAGTATGAATAGAAGCGACCAGCCAACAAATCTGCTGGCTGGTCTTTCTTATTCTTACAGTGGTCTGGCGCAGGCATTGCGCGCAGGCTAGAAGGACACAACCCCCAGCAAACGCCAGATCCAGATCACCCCCAGGCTGAGCACGGTGACCCCGATGATGTCCAGCACAATCCCGCGTTTGAAGATCTCCGTTGTCTTGAAGTAGCCGGTTGAATAGGCCATCATGGTTGGCGGCGTGCCCACAACCAGCGCAAAGTCAATAGAAGAGCTGATCGCGATAATTGTCACCAGCAGACGCGGATCGATTTGCAGAATGCGGGCCAGGGGGATTGCAAGTGGAATCAGCATCGCGGCACAGGCTGTGTTGGAGATAAAGGCTCCGATGATCATCGTCAGGCTGGCGACCAGAAGTATCACAACGGTCTGCGGAAGGCTTGTCAGCCCGATCAGCTGGAGCGCGATCCAGTCGGATACGCCGGTGGTGACCAGCAGGCTGCCGATTGAGAGACCGCCCCCGAAGGTCAGCAGCGCATCCCAGTTGAGGCGGCGCAGATCGTCTTTGCGCAGGATTTCTGCCAGGAACAGCACCAGCGCGCCGCCAAGGGCGATAATCGAAGAGTGGATGCCGTGGAATGTCTCGGTTAGCCACAGGGCGAACACGACGAGAAAGACTGCAAAGATCACCTTTTGTTGAGTGGTGAGGGGGCCAGTTCCCTGTAGCTCTTCATCAAAGATGCCCTGCTCCACCCGGGCTTTGGTACTGACCCTAAAAGTCAGGAACAGGTAAACCCAGATGATTGGAACCATGATGATGACCATGGGCAGACCATAGGCAAACCAATCCGCGAAGCTGAGCTGCGTATTCGCAAAGTCGCTGAGAAACGTGATCGCAAGCATGTTGGCTGGCGTGCCAATCGCGGAGCCGACGCCGCCGATTGCACCGGCATAGGCCACGCCCAGGATCAGGGCTTTATGGAACGTCGTTGTGCCGGTGGTGATTTTCTCCAGAATGGCAAGGCAGATTGGAATAATGATGGCAATCGCAGCTGTGTTTGACATCCACATCGAAAGGAAGGCGGTGATGCTCATCATACTGAGCATCAGGATCGCCGGGCGGCTGCTCGCTTTGCGCAGGATGGTCAGCGCGATCAAACGGTCTATCCCGGTCTGGCGCATTGCCTCCGCCATCAGAAATCCGGCGAGGAACAGTACAATGATTGGATGAAAGAACGGTTGCAGAACCGTTGTTGGATCGGTGACGCCGGCAACGACAATGACCACCGGGATGAGCAGCGAGCCTGCCGATAGCGGCACCACCTCCGTGAGCCAGATGGCAGCCACGGCGAATAGCAGGCCGGTAGTGATAGCCGCCTTATAGGGCACGCGCATCGTGAAGACCAGAGCCTCACCGGCACGGCTGGTTGGAGGAAGGGTCTGCGTGTAGCCATTGGGACCGGTGATTACGGATGTAACCTCTTCAAAGGCCAGTGGCATGGAATTGCCGTCCGGGTCACTGACGGTAATGTTGTAATCGATTCGGTCACCGAGCCTGTAGCGGTAGGTATCCTGCCCGGCAACGACTATCTGGTAGTCTCCAACTGTCTGTGTAACGCCAGCGGCTGCGCCTGCTTTTTCGGCGAGTTGGAATGGAAGCTCTACTGTGTGTGATGTTCCGTCAAGCACAACAGCAATCGAAGCCAGATAATCGCCCAGCACCAGGTTGCCTGGTGCGAGAGAGTACCCCAGGGCGCCCAGGGCAATGATGATCAACAACGTGAAGAACTTGCTGTGAAAGAAGGCCTGGAACTGATTGCTGGTAGACTGTTGGCTGTCTGACTTTGGATATGCTTCCTGCGTGACAGTCATGCGCGGTAATCTCCTCACCGGGGCAGGGAACAGACGCGTTCCTGAGCGTATCTCCATCCTACGTGACATTGTGCATTTGATCGAACAAAACGTGAAACCTGTCACAAGATATCCTGCTAAGCATCGTGATTCTGGCTGGTGTGTCGCAGGTGCGGAGATGGTGATACCCTCAGTGGGACTCTGGCAATGAGGCGATCATTGGCCAGATTCGCGCTGCGCGGTAAGATAGCGGAGTTGTCCTGCGCTTGCGAATCGCTCATATGGTTACGCTATGATCACATATCGTGCTGCAGATGGCCTTATGGTACTGGTGGAAGAGGATGAGTGGCGCCTGCTGGCTGATGGCGCAGATGATGAGCCGCTCTTTCATGCCAGACGCTCGGCGCCTGCTGTGTATTATCATCCGTACTTTGGCCGGGTGCGCCACCTGCCGGCGGAAGGCGGATTCAGCACTGGTGAAGTTGCTGAAGTGGTGGTTGGCTGGTCCAGGGCGGATGCAGCATGGCATCTGGGGCTGGTGTTGGGTGAGTCTTTGGCACTTCAGCGCGGGGGGCGCTGGTGCGCACTGGCACGCTGGTATGACAGCGCGGAGACCGAGACTCCGGCGGCAGAAGCCGGGCAGCAACTGGCAGATCTCCTGGGTAAGCGCTTTCGGCTCGTAGGCATTCCTGAGGAGCCGCGACCGGCGGCGCCTCTTGAGATTGCCGAGGAATCGCCCGCTCAGGACGAGCCTGTGGTGGAAGCTGCCACTGAGCCTGAACCTATGCTGGCTGCGGTTCCCAGCGCGTACGAGCCGCCTGAACTGCCGTTGCGGATGGGCCGCTGGCGCCTGCGCCAGATCGATATCGGTTACCAGTGGGAGCACAGCGGGGTCTGGTCACTGGGAGTGTTGTGGAGCATTTTTTCCCGTGTTGCGCTGGGCGTTGCGTTTGTTGTGGTCAGTGCTCTCACGCTGCAAAGTCCATACGCACCGGTTCAGCCGGCCTTCCTGCCGTACGCCGGTGTGGTGATTGGCGCCGGCCTGATCGTGGCTGCACTCCTGTACGTGTTGCGATTGCTGCGCACAGAGGCCGTTGTCTTTGATGCCGAAGAGCGCCAGGTGCGGCGACATTTAGACCTGACCAGTGACGTGGTCGCCAGTTACGAGTTTGATGAGATCAGGGCGATTGTGGTGACCCAGATTGCGCAGGGTGGACGGCAGCGCGGCAAAGATGGGCAGCCGGACCGGATGATGCATGAAGCCTGGTTGCACTTTCTGCTGGATGCGCCTCGCGTTGAGCCCGGCAAGGCCCGGAATTTTAAGCCGGAAGATGCCTACGTGACCTTTGCCTATGTTGAGACGACCGAAGGTGACGTGATCGAGTCACATCTTGACGGAAAACGCGGCTCCCGAAAACCGCGCTTGTTGCCTGCCAGTGAGGCAACTACACCCGTGCAGCAGGCCGCGGTGCTTCTGGCCGAAGCAGTCGGAGTCAATGCCTATATTGATCAACGGTAGTGTGTGAAGTGCACTTGCCGGGTGGGTGAGCGTGGCAAGCGTTGGCGTAGTCATGGCGCCTGGCGCTGCGCTGAGGATGGTCATTCGTGCCTGTCGCCGGGATGATTTGTGCGCTCTGCTGTTGACGCGGTTTTTGAGCCGCGCCAAAATACAAACTGGTGCGGGTTTGCTTGCCCCCGGTGGATAGTTCAATAGAGTGTTGCGGATAATGTCGCGAAGTTCTGCCCTGTCCGGGCAGTTGAGGTATTCGCGCAGGGTAGACAGCAGGCACTTCAAGTGCGCAGGGCGGCGCAGCTATCGAAGGATTGATCATCATGGCAGATGGAATTGGTGGCAACATTGCAGTAATGACCAGCGGCGGAGATGCGCCTGGAATGAACGCCGCGGTGCGCGCAGTAGTCCGGACCAGCATCAAAATGGGGCTGGACGTTTATGCTGTCTACGAAGGGTACCAGGGGATGGTGGACGGCGGTGATTTCATACGCCAGATGACCTGGAATTCAGTTGGCGGCATTCTGCAGCAGGGGGGGACGGCGATCGGGTCGGCGCGCTGCGCCGAGTTTCGAACACGCGACGGACGCCGTAAAGCAGCGAAGAACCTCGTTGAGCACGGGATCGATGGCCTGATTGTGATCGGCGGTGATGGCAGCCTGACCGGAGCCACGACGTTCCAACAGGAATGGCCCGAGCTACTGGCAGAGCTGGCCGCCCAGGGTGAGATTTCAGCCGCGCAGGCCGAAGCCCATCCCATCCTGCGGCTGGTTGGCCTCGTTGGCTCCATTGATAACGACATGACCGGCACCGATATGACGATAGGCGCAGACACAGCGCTGCACCGCATCACTGAGGCGGTTGATGCTATCGCCAGCACGGCTGCCAGCCACCAGCGGGTGTTTGTGATTGAGGTGATGGGCAGGCACTGCGGCTACCTGGCTTTGATGAGTTCACTGGCCACTGCCGCTAACTGGGTATTCATTCCCGAGAATCCGCCAACAGTTGACAACTGGGAAGAAGAGATGTGCCATGCCCTCCAGTCTGGCCGGGTCACCGGTCGGCGCCACAGCATTGTCATTGTGGCGGAAGGCGCCCAGGATCGGAATGGCAATCCAATCACAAGCCACTATATACAGCAGGTGCTTGAACAGCGGTTGGGAGAAGACAGCCGTGTAACTATTCTGGGGCATGTGCAGAGAGGCGGCGCCCCCAGCGCGTTCGACCGCAATCTTGGAACACTGATGGGGTACTCGGCAGTTGAGCAGTTGGCGGCTGGCGCTGCCGACAAAGAACCACAGATGATCGGCATGCGCGAGAACAAGCTGATCACTGTGCCACTGATCGAGTGCGTAAGAAAGACTCAGCAGGTGGCTCAGGCGATTGCTACCCACGACTATGAGCAGGCGATGGCATTGCGCGGCGGGAGCTTCTCTGATGCGATGCGTACGTTCCGGACGTTAGTCCAGGCGAGTCCGCATGCGCCGCAGCCGGGCCAGAAACGAATGCGCTTTATGATTATGCACTGCGGCGGGCCGGCGGCCGGCATGAACACCGCAGTGCGGGCGGCGGTCCGGCTTGGCCTTGACAAAGGACACACCATCCTGGGTGTCAAGAACGGATTTCGCGGCCTGTTGCGCGGCGACATCACTGAGATGGATTGGATGAGTGTCAACGGCTGGGTTTCACGCGGGGGAGCCGAGCTGGGCGCCAGTCGCAAGATCCCCTATGATCATGAGATTCCGAAGATCGCGCAGATTTTCGAGACCTATGACGTCCAGGGGTTGATGATCATTGGCGGTCTTTCCGGCTATGATGCCGCGTACAAGCTCTTTACCAGCAGCAATGAATACCCGGCGTTCAATATACCCATTGTGCTGATGCCGGCGTCGATCAACAACAATCTGCCCGGCTCCGAGCACAGCATTGGGGCGGACACGGCGCTCAACAATATCGTCGGCGACGTCGACAAGATCAAGCAGTCGGCGGTGGCATCGCGGCGGTGCTTTGTAGTTGAGGTGATGGGGCGCTACTGCGGCTATCTGGCGCTTATGAGCGCGATGGCTACCGGTGCTGAGCGTGTGTACCTGCATGAAGAGGGGCTGACGCTGCATGATTTGCAGGTTGACCTGGAGAATCTCGTCAAGGGATTCGAGCAGAACATGCGGCTCGGATTGATCATCCGCAATGAAAACGTCGATCCCTTCTACACCACCAACTTCATTGCTTCGCTCTTTGAGAAAGAGGGCGGCAAGCTCTTTGACGTGCGGCAAACGATCCTTGGTCATGTGCAGCAAGGTGGCGATCCATCGCCATTCGATCGTATCCAGGCGACTCGAATGGCCGCCAAGTGCCTGGACTTTCTCATTCGAGAGGCTGGCAAGGTCTCCCCTGCAGGCGCTTTCATTGGCCTGCAGTCCGGCCAGATGACGTTTACCAGCCTGGGTGACCTGCCACGATTGGTTGACCGCGAATTCGGTCGGCCAAAAGACCAGTGGTGGCTGGCGCGGGGAGCAATCGCCAGCATGTTGGCCCGTCCCGATCGCTAGACGACTGCGGCGTACAGCACGCTTCCAGCCCCATGCCGGAGTCACATGAGGCTGGAACTTCTTATCGGCTTCGGCTATACTGGCTGGCCGGGCGCTGAGGCGCGATGTTCACCGCGCGCAGGGATAGTGGCGGGGGCGTTGGCGGACAAGCGATGCCTGGTAGTTCCCTGTGCGTGCTCATAGCCCGTATGCTAAACTGACCGAAATCACAGCCTGTGATGCACTTGAGGAGTATCCATGCGCGAGATTACTGTTGCAATTGTGCAAATGAAGCCCCTGCTGGGCGAGCCAGAAGAGAATCTGGTCAAGATGTCGGATTTCGTGTCAACGATTGCCTCCCAGCAGCGTGTGGATTTGATTGTCTTTCCGGAACTGGTGACGAGCGGTTATGAGCTTGGGGTTCGTTTCACGGAGATTGCCCAGCGTGTGCCCGGCCCAACAATCAACCTGATGTCCCAGCGGGCCAATGAACATGGCGTGTACATCGCTTTCGGGATGGTCACCAAGGAGCGCGTGGAGAGTGTTCTCTATAACTCGGCGGTGATGGTCGGCCCGGACGGCGAGCTGGTGGACGTTTACAACAAGATCCACCTGCGTGGCGAGGAGCGAATGGCCTTCCGTGAGGGGTTTAAGCTGCCGGTCTTTGACACTGAACTGGGAACCATCGGCCTGATGCTCGGCTGGGATCTTGCCTATCCGGAAGTGGCGCGTTCCCTGGCGCTGGAAGGCGCTGAACTGCTGTGTGTGCTGGCAAACTGGGAGTCCAGCAATATTGATGAGTGGAAGACCTACCTGCGGGCGCGGGCTTACGAGAATACTCTGTTTGTGGCCGGCGTGAATCGCATTGGCGAGGATGTGACCCTGGCCTATGGTGGCGAGAGCATGGTTATCGGCCCGCGGGGGCAGGTTCACGCGTCGCTGACGGATGAGGTTGACCAGGAAACCGGCCAGCCTGCCGAAGGGTACAGCGTGGCACGCATCGACCTCGATGAGGTGCGGCGCTACCGCGAGGAGTACCAGACCCTGCAGACCCGGCAGCCTGCCGCCTACCGGGCGGTTGTGCGCAAGTACTAGCTTCAACTGGTAAAGGCCGGTGGGCCATATGCCGCCTGAGTTGCACGAACAGGGTCGCGACCGACGTGTGCCTGAATGGTCACCCGACCAGCCAGAATCGGTTGGCGCCCCGACGGAATATGCGGAAGCCGCTGAAGTGCCTGAGGTGGTCGCGCGTTTAGCCCAGATCACTGCGGGCCTTGGGCTTGCGGTTCCTGTTATGGCGACGATTGTCCTGGCCCTCGGCAGTTGTGTGCTGTGCGGGCTTGTCATGATGGCAGCAGGCTGGAGACTGTTCTAGCCTGCTGCGCTCTCCAGAGGTGCAATGACGCCATCTTCTGGAAATTCCGGACTTGACCGTTTTCAACCGCTGCTGACGATCCTGCTGATTGTCGCTATTGCGGTGGGCGCAGGGGCGTTTCTGCTCGGCCGGCCCCCGGCAACGACCATCACGGTGATTCCCCCTCCGCCAACCGCCACACCAGCCCCAACGCCTTCTCCCAACCCGATCCAGGTGTATGTCACCGGTGCTGTGGCGCGTCCGGAGGAAATCGTGACTGTTCCCTTCGGCTCTCGTGTCGCCGACGCGATTGAAGCTGCCGGGGGTTTCACGGACGAGGCAGATCGCGCCAGCACCAACCTGGCCGATATCCTGCACGACGGTGACCAGGTTCATGTATTCAGTAATTCCAGCCGTCCAGTGGATGGTGGCGAAGTCATTCTGGCGACTCCGAGCGACCACGGGATCGTCTATCTGAATTCCGCCACACAGGAAGAGCTGGAGACGCTGCCGCGGATTGGTCCGGCCATGGCCGAACGCATCATCGCTTATCGCGATGCGAATGGGCTTTTTGCTCAGCTCGAGGATCTGCTGAATGTGGACGGGATTGGGCCAGCCACTCTGGAAGCAATTGAAGCGTTCGTTTC
>CAZGYW010000087.1:0-8054 GCA_964530495.1 uncultured Anaerolineae bacterium | reverse complement strand
TGAGCAACTCATCAAAGGCCAGCCGCTCCAGGGCGTAACCGCGGTAGTCCCAGTTCTCGGGGAAATGCGCCTGGCGCAGCGCCCAGCCCAGGTCCACCAGGTCGGCGCGTTCCAGCACGCTCTCCGGGACGTAATCCGGCAGGCGCGGTGTCCAGTAATCGACGGTGGCCTTGATCAGCCGCCGCGCCGTGCGGGCGGAAAGGCCCTCCGTCAGCGGGTAGACCGGGACAATCGCCCGGGTGTGGACGTTCTCGAATTCCAGCAATTCCCAGTCGGGATTATTCATAGACAGGCGGCCGAGGTACTGGTCGGTCTTACCGCTGACAACCAGTTGTTCGCCCTTTGTCAGCTGGTGCTGCAGGTAGGGCTGTCCGAAGAAGAACACCGACAGCGAGGCGGTGCCGTCATCCATCACCACCTGCAGGTGCTGTTTGCCGCCCTTGCCCTTGATCACCTGGGTGCTGACCACCGTCCCGATCAGGGTCAGGGTCTCGCCGCCCTGCGCGCGATTAATCGGTAGCAGCCGGGTGTAATCATCATGGCGGCGGGGCATCAGGTACAGCAGATCGCCAACGGTGCGCACCCCCAGCCGTTCGAATTTCTCGGCCAGTTTATCGCCCACGCCTTCAACCACCGTCACCGGCGCTTCCAGGCCATGCAGCAGCTCAAGGGCTTCCGGCATGCTGCGGGCCGGGCGCGCCTTGCGGCGCGGCCTGGGCTGCACGGGCACGCCGACCGCCTCCGCTTCCGGGTCTTCGTCCCCGGCCGCGCTCCGAGCCTCACCGGCAGAATCCCCTTTGCGGCGGGTCACCCGTCGCGTGCGCGCCTGCTGCACCTTGCGCTGGTGGCTGGCACGGGATATCCGGCGGCGGGGTCGTTCAGCGCTCTCCGGTGAAACCTCTGGCGTGGACGCCTGCGGGGCAGGCTCCGGCGCTGCTTCCCTGCGGGCCGGGCGCTCCGGCATGGGCGCCTCCCGGGGGGGCGGTTGTTGCTCGATCACCGGGGGTGGCGGCACAGTCGGGGCCGGCTGCGGAGCGCCGCCGACAGGCGGCACGCGGCCTGTAATGCGCCCCACCATGTACGAGACGGCTTCGTGCCGGGCCTGGCGATCCTGGATTTGCTCGTAGTCCTGCATCAGGCCCACCAGTTCATCAACCAGGGCATGATGCTCCGGGCGGCGCGCTTGAGCATGGGCATCCGCCTGCCAGTTACTGGCAAAGGCGGCCAGCCCACCAATCACCGCCCCATTGCGGTAGCCCTGCTCGCGTTCGAGCCGGAGGATTTTGACCAGCGTTTCAAGTGCAGAAGGCATAACCAACCATCCCAATTCACAAATCAGTTCGCGGTCACCAGCGCCAGCCCCAGGGCGGCTGCGCCCACATGGACGCCCAGCGGCGGGTTGACATTGACCACCAGCATGTCCTCGGGCGGGAACAATGGCGCCATCGCTGCGCGCAGCTGGTCCGCCCATTCCAGATTGTTGGTGTGCAATACGGCGAGCTTCTCAAAGGGCGCGTACCGTTGGCCCAGCGCCACCAGGCGCTCAAAAGCCCGCTTAAAGGTGCGGATGTTATCCAGCGAGATGACATCGCCTTCCGTCAATTCCACCAGAGGCTTGATGCGCAGCAGGCGCCCGGCCAGGGCGGTCGTCCAGCCCACGCGCCCGCTCTTGTAGACGTTTTCGAGCGTATCAAATGCGGCGAAAATGTGCACCCGGGGCCGGATCGATTCCAGCGCCGCCGTGATTTCCGCCACGCTGTGCCCATCTCGCGCCAGCGCGGCCGCTTCCAGAACCTGGAACCCCGCGCCCATAGTCACCTGGCCCGAATCGATCAGCGTATAGCGACCGGGCGCCATCTCTTCCCCCGCGATCCGGAAGTTGTTGTAGATCGCGCTGAGCCGTGCCGGAGCGCTGATCAGGATCACGTGATCGGCCTCGCTGGCGACCTGCCCGATCATCTCCCGGCACAACCCCAGTGGGCAGGCGGAGGTGGTTGGCAGCGCCGACAACGTGGGCAGCAGATCGTAGAAGCGCTCCCGCGTAAGCTGCACACCGTCATCCAGGTAGCTCTGCTCACCGATGGTGACAACCGCCGGAATCAGCGTGATACCCAGCCGCGCCGCAAGCGCAGGGGGAACATCGCACACGCTGTCCGCCACAACCCGGATCGTCGGCTCCACGCCCTACTCCTCTTCGTCCGCCTCAAAAATGATGATACCCACGCCGTCCGGGCCGAGGTGCGTGCCCAGTGTCGGACCGTACATCATCACCGGGAACTCGCGCCCGGCGAATTCCAGCGCCAGCCGTTCCAGAATCAGGCGGGTCTGCTCCGTGATCTGGGGCGTGTTCTGTACGATCACCAGCTGCTCGATGGTGGAGAACTCCGTCACGAATTCGAGCAGCTTATCCACCGCCTGCAGGCGCGTGCGCACCTTTTCCATGGTCACCAGCCGGCCATCCTCGATGGTGAGAAACGGCTTGATCCCCAGGATTCTGCCCAGGATGGCCTGCGCCTCCCCGATCAGATTGCCCCGAAACAGGTAATCCAGCGTCTCCACGTAGAAGACCGAGTAAATGCGCGGCACGGCACTCCGGACGCTGCGCACCACATTTTCCAGAGAGGCGGCTGTTTCTGCCGTACGGATGGCCGTCTCCACCAGGAAGGCCAGGCCAACCGAGGCCGTCATCGAATCAATGACGGTGATCTCACAGCGTCCCCGCAACGCTTCGGCAGCGGCCAGGGCGTTCTGGTACGAGGCGCTCAGACCAGAGGCCATTGGCAGCACAATGATGTGGTCCGCCATCTGCGCCAGGTCCACCATCACCCGCTGATAGTCTTCCACCGCGGGCGCTTCCAGGACAGGCGACGGAGTGCCTTCGGTCAGGATCCGCCGGAAGAACTCCTCCGCGTCCAGATCCTGCCCTTCCCGAAGCACCTGATTGCCAAAGCGAATGGAAGCCGGGACCACTGCAATATCATGCTGCCGGACAAATGCCGGGTTCAGGAACTGCGCCGAGCTATCAGTAACGATCCGAATGCTGCTCAAACACTGCCTCCCGAAACGACACGCCAGCCCGCGCGACTCCGGAACAGGGCCGCGCGCGACGCAGAGTCACCTGCCCTGCCAGGCGGGCCGCCCGGCTAACCTGCCAGCGCTTCGCCACTGGCCGGGATGCGCTTACTCGACGCTCAGCAGGTAGAAGTAATGCGGCTGGCCGCCGGGAATCACCTCAAAGGTGAATGTGCCGTAGGTGGAAGCCAGGACTTCAGCCAGCGCCTCGGCCTCCTGCGGGCGCACATCCGCCCCGCTGTACATGGTGATCAATTCGTAGCGGTTGGCGTCCAGCTTGCCGATGAGGTCGTGCATCAACTGGCTGAGGTCGTCGTGCGCTGCCACGATCTTGCCTTCCAGCAGCCCGATCACCTGCCCGGTTTTGGCCCGCACCCCATCCATCTCGACACTGCGCACCGCGGTGGTCACCTCACCGGAGAGCACATCCGCCAGCGCCTCGGTCATACCTTCGGCAATGCCTTCCAGGTCACCGCGCTGGGAGTCATGCAGCCGCGCATTGGCATAAAAGAGCATGGCGGCGATGCCCTGCGGGATATTCCGGCTGGGCACCACCCGCACCTGGCGACCTTCCTTCTGCGCCTTGCGCGCGGCCTGCTGCGCGGCCAGGACAACATTGCTGTTGTTCGGCAGGATCACGACCTTCTGCACCGGCACTTCAGCGATGGCGCGGTAAATCTCATCCGTGCTCGGATTCATCGTCTGGCCGCCGCTGACCATGCGGGCCACGCCCTGCTCGTAGAAAACCCGGGCCAGCCCGTCCCCTGGCGCAACCGCGATAGCCGCCACGTCCTGCTCCAGCAGATCCACCGTCGGCATTGGAACGTGGGCTTCAGCCGGTTCCGCCCCGATGTTCTGCAGGTACTGCTCGTACATATTCTCGACGACTACGTCACCCACGACGCCCAGCTTGGCCGCATAGCTGATCGGCTGGCCCGGGTCATACACGTGGACGTGCACCTTGACCGTGGACTCTCCATCGCTGGTCACAATGGCTGAATCGCCCATGGCATGGATCGCGGCCCGAATGTGGTCAACATCCAGGTTCTGGCCGGTCAGGAGGAGCTGCACGTCGTAGGGATGGCCGAATTCCGTGGCGCTCATGACGGGCAGCGCTTTACGCGGAGCAACAGCCGAAGCGGTCCTGGCCAACTCAGCCTCCAGTGATTGCCCGCGCAACTGGCGCAGCATCCCTTCAAAGATGAAGGTCAACCCCTGCCCCCCCGAATCGACCACACCGGCTTCTTTGAGCACCGGCAGCATGTCGGGGGTGCGGATCAGCGTATCGTTCGCCTGCTCGGTCAGGGTCACCAGGAGCGCCGTCAACTCGCGCTCCCCCTTGACGACCTCCCCGGCGCGCTCGGCAATCTCCCGCATGACCGTCAGGATCGTGCCTTCGCGGGCCGGCTTGGGCGCGGCATCGTAAGCGAAATTGGCTCCGGTCTGGCAGGCGTTGGCAAAGGCGGCGGCATCGAGCGCTTCCAGGTCGCGCAGCGCCACCCCGAACCCGCGCCAGATCTGGGAGAGGATCACGCCGGAATTGCCGCGGGAGCCGTTCACCGCGCCTTTGGCGAACTTGCGCGTGATGTTACCCACGTGGGGGTCATCCAGCGCGGCGATTTCGGCATAGGCGCTCTGCATGGTCAGCAACATGTTGATGCCGGTATCGCCATCCGGGACCGGGAACACGTTGAGCTGATTCACGATCTGGTAGTGCTGTTCCAACCACGACATCCCGGCCAGCAGCAGCTGTTTGAAAGCCTGCCCATCCAGCGTGAGATGTTCCTGTTGAAGCGATGTCTGTTCGGTCATGCGCTGTTCTCTCTGTGCGCGGCTATGGGACTAAGAATCAGGGTGAGTAACGCGCAACCCCTGAACATGGACATTCACCTGGGCCACGGGCGCCCCAACGCTCTTTTCCACCTGGTAGCGCACCGCGTTAATCAGGCTGTTCGCCACCGTGGCAATGCGTGTGCCGTATTCAATAATCACGTACAGGTCAATCGTGATCGCATCGCCATCCACAGCAACCTCGACGCCGCGAATGGGATCGCGTGTAAACGCGGCCGCCACCTCGGAGGCGAAATTCGGCATGGCCATCCCCACAACCCCATAGCTCTGCAACGCGGCCCGGGATGCAATCGCCGCAATGGCCGCCGGGGCAATATGGATACTGCCAGGAATGACTTGGTCTTGGGTCATGGTGTACGGTCCAGTGTGCATAATCAGATTACGCGCCGGGCAGCGCCGGGCGCGTCGGCCATCAGTTCCTACATTATAACAGACAAGAGAGTCTGCACACCCCTCCCCGGCAGGTCTCTTCCCCCGGGAAACACCGACTCACCGCAGGGAGACCCTTGTCAAAGCCGGCTGGCTATGGTAGCATCCAACCAGCGAGTTTCCAAGTGTGAGTAGAGTAAACGAGGCACCCGATGGCGAAGTGCGACTACTGTGGCAAGACGCCCATGCATGGCAACAGCCGTAGCCACTCAATGCGGGCCACCAAGCGCCAGTACAAACCCAATATTCAGAAGATCCAGGTCCTGGAAGAGGGTCGTCTGGTCAGCCGGTTCGTGTGCACCCGCTGCATGAAGACCATGACCAAAGACGAGAAGATCTAGCTGGCGCATTACCTGTTAGTACACTGGCACAGGCCCCGCTTCCGCGGGGCTTTTTGCTGTGCCGCGCGGGGTGGCTCACACTGACTGCTGCTGTGCCGCCCACGCCCCTTCCCGGATGGCCCGCAGCGCGGGGCCAACCCCTTCGGATGCGCCAAAAATCGCGTTGCCGGCCACCAGCACGTTCGCCCCGGCCCGCACCACCCGGCCCACCGTCTCCGGATCAATCCCCCCGTCAACCTGCAGATCGATCGGCAGGCGCCGCGCCTCAATCTGGCGCCGAACCTCGCGAATCTTGGGCAGCATCGCCGGCAGGAACTCCTGCCCGCCAAAGCCGGGGTTAACGGTCATCACCAGCACCTGGTCAAGCAGCTCATACACAAGCTCGATCATCACGGCGGGGGTATGCGGGTTGAGGGCTACGCCCGCGCGCACACCCCGATCGCGGATTAGCTGCAGGGCGCGATGCAGGTGCACGCAGGCTTCCACATGTACCGTCAGGGTGTTCACCCCCGCGTCGGCGAAGGCCTGCACATGGCGCTCCGGCTGGACGATCATCAGGTGCACATCCAGCGGCAGGTCGGTCACCCGCCGGAGGGCCTTGATCACCGGCACGCCGACCGTGATATTGGGCACATAGCTGCCGTCCATCACATCGACGTGGATAACATCCGCGCCAGCGGCAACCGCTTCCTGCACGTGTTCCCCGAGCCGGACGAAATCGGCGGAGAGAATCGACGGCGCAATCTTGATGGCATTCATACGCTACTCCTCCTCTGCTGCCCGGTGATCTTACTGCATGGCAGGCGAAAATCAACATGGCAGCGCCCGTCCCGATCGAAAACAGCCGGGACGACCCGGCTGTTGGCGTGCAATAGACCACCGGCTAGTTAGGCGCGGCGGGGATGTACGCTACCCGCTTGAAGTCCGGCTCCCGCACCGGCAGGACATCCACCAGCGTGTACTCGCGGCTGCCCAGGCCCATCTTCTCGGCAATCGCCACCTGCTCGTACACATCCTTGTGCTGGCCGTGCACCTGCTGGAAGGGATGGCCCTCCCGGGTGACAACTTCCAGCATGGCGGGCAGGTTGGCCTCGATCACGGGCGTTTGGGCCAGCATATCGAGCGTGGCCTGCTCCAGCGCCACCAGGTCATCAGAGCCAAACACGCCGGCGTCCGGTAGCATCGGCAGGCCGGTGAACCCGAAGCAGTCGCACACCGGGGTCATCTGCGTCGCCAGGTTGATAAACACCCGGTTTTCCGGCTCGAACGTGTCCAGCACGAGTTTGGCCGCGACCACGCAGACTTCCAGGAAGGCCATGAAGTTGCTGCGCAGGATGAGAAATGCCCCATCCGCAACCGGCTGGCAGCGCAGGCACTGGTTACACTGGTTGTAGTGCAAATGCAGCGCCTCAGGGTCCTGGCGGTCATCCACGATCGCGCCGTACGGGCAGGATTCCTTGATGGCGAGGCGGTGCGCCTCGTCCCGGCAGCGATCCTTAATGAAGTACGGATCGTAGTGGGAAACATCGTGCATGGCGCCGCGCGTCCGGCCGGCGAAGCAGCCGAGCGCCAGGTTCTTGAGGGACGCGCCCCACCCGGCATCCGGATGGCCCTTGACATGCGCCAGGTCGATCAGGAAGTCCGCTTCCTCAATCGAGCCACCCAGGTAGAACTCCTTCAGGTTGCGGAACTCGTACGGGATGCGGCGCACCCACTTCTCGTCGATTCCGGTGCTGGGATAAAGCGGGCAGCCCAGCGTCTCCGCCGTGTAGCCGCGCGCATACGCGTCCGCGACCGCATGCGGCAGGTCGGTCACAAACGGCTTACCGCCGCCATCCAGCACCGCCCTGACCACCTTGCGCACGAAGACGGGGTGCACCATCGAATACCCGACGTTGCCCCCCAGGTGCATCTTGATCGCCACCCGCTTACCGTTGACCCGGTCGCGCACCTTGAGCTGCTCCAGGATGAGGTCCAGCTTGGCGGGGAGGGTTTCCGCGCTGTCCAGGTGGGTCTGCCGGGGCGATCCCCAGTATACGGTGCTTGCCATGTCTGCCCCCTTCTCCATAGATCGTCGCGCTCAGAGTATGGCATACCCTGGCCGATTCAAACAGGGACAACCGTCACACCTCCAGAGTGCCGGAGCGCGCCAACACTCCCCATTGCCAGAAGCGGTGCCAGGCTTTATAGTTGCGGGCTGCTTCCGAGATCATCCAGAGTGCAACCTGCAATGTCCGACCGAATAAGCATCTCCAGGATCAACTGGCGCCGGCTGATCATCAACCTCATTCTGCTGACCGCCGGTGGACTGCTCAAGATCGGAAGAGCACACGTCTGAACTCCAGTCACGAGATTCCATCT